>RHAI01000166.1 GCA_010028705.1 bacterium | reverse complement strand
TCCACGGAGGCTTATATTCCGGTTTGCAGAGAGCATTATTTGTTATCTGCAAGATAATTCAATCATACAATAGAATTTCATCTCTCGTAAAAATGCGGAATAATAATCTTTACGCCATAATCTCCTCGAAATCCAGTGTAAGGGGAGATTCCGCCCTCACCGGGTTCAAATCCGTAATACCCAATTCGCCCAAATCGAGTGAATCGTCATTTATTTGAATTCGTTCGAGAGGCAGCTCGTCGTCATCCTCTCCCTCCTCTTCCAATTTCCGCTGCATATTGCGAGCCGCGCTGATTTCCTCCAGCCTCTCAATCGTCTTCGGCGCGACCACTTCTTCTTTGGAATTGTCTTCGCCAAATGCCTCATCGACGTCGTTGAATGCCAATCTCGTCATAACTGGTTTATCGTCGATATTCTGTATGGCCGGGATGGTAGCTGGTGGGGGGATTTCTGCAGGAATTACTGGCGCCGAATCCTCTTCTCCACTCTCCGCGGTCTTTTCGCCGCTGGCCGTTTCGGGTGCGTCCTCTCCGTCTTTCGCCGGTATCGGTTCAATGACTACTTCCTCCTCTTGTTCCACCGATTCATCCAAATAGGCGCGAATGATGGCTTCTGTGGGGATACTCTCACGCACGGCCGCTAAAATGCATTCCTGCACTAATACTTCCAATTCGCGATTGTGTTTTTGCACGGTCAATGCGCTCACGTTCTTCTCGAACAAATACACATTCATATACGCTTTGCGAGCGGCATGAATGTATGTTTTGTGTAAGAACGCGTCGAGTTTAGGGATGCTAATGTCGATTTTCTTCTGCCGGTTGCCCACACGAATGCACGTGAGGGTTTTCAATTGAATGACATGCACACAAGTAATCAAATCCTCTAAATATCCACAAGCGCTCCTCTCAACAATGCGTTTGCGTTCTTCCTCAATGATTTCGGAATTCCATTTCGGCACTCTGCACAATAAATTCTGGAAGGTCATTAAATACTTGGCGGCCTCGTCATTGTCAATCGACATTTTCCACGCCTCGTTGAAAATCGATTTCAAGCCTTCAATGACGAGAGGAGTCAGAATATTGACTAATCTGGCGCACCATTCGTCGCGAGAGGAGTGCAAATTGGCAACAGTAAAATCGTCCATATATCTGGTTCTATAGTTTGAGTGGTTATCAGTCTGACTCCTATTTAGACGCGCTCAAATTTGTCGCTAAACACGTCGCCAAATGGAGTAATGTGTTAGAATTTGAAATCCCTTTATGATGATTGACTGCGGCAGCGCGGAAGTCGGTTTTACACAATATTGAACTGTAAAACCGGCAACAAAATATATTACACATTAGGCAGAATTTAGAGTGAAAATGCCAACGAAACTCGGCGAACTTTCAATGTGCAAAAGTTTAAAAATACACAAAATAATTCGGGGCGTGTTCATGCGGGCAGGTTTGCGGAGTTTCTTTTGAAACAAACCGGATTGTTTTGCGTAGAGTATCGACAAGTTGAATATCGCAACCAAACACGGTCTGCCAAACAATAAACCCGTTTGAAACTTTACCTAGCAATGTTTGAATGTATTTTTCTCGCAAGGCGTGGTCGATTTCGGTAAAGCAATAATTCGAAATGAAAAACAGGCCATCTTCACTAGGAACGGTTTCGCCATATTTATGACAATCGTGTAAGAACCACGCAGGCTTTACCTTAAAATTCGACGAATTCGCCTGAATATAGTGTTGAATCAGATTGCCGACTTCGGGGAAATCGACCAAGTGATAGTTCTCCACTTCCACTCCGACAATTTGA
>RHAI01000165.1 GCA_010028705.1 bacterium | reverse complement strand
CTCTTCTCACTTGCACGATTGCTAGTCTGACGAAGTGGATGCTGCGTAGTGTCGCACACCAAAAGCCCACGCACGTTTTACTGCTTGATTTCTTGCCAGGCCTAACATCCCGCCAGCTCCGGCATTCGCCAAGTTATTCCATTCGCTTCATCGCATAAATGATACCATAGTAAGCCCCGCCAAACATCAGACTTTTCAACACAATGCCTTTCATACTAATTGTCGAACCGTCCTCTTCAAATAATCCGAGCGACCCTAAATACCGAGCGAATAATTGATTCAGCATCCCCATTTGAAACAGCAAGAATAGCATTCCGACAATAATCGGCATCTGCAGTTCCGCTATCAAATCGAATTTCTCGTTTATCGCCCGTTTTGTCGCTTCGGCGTGTTTCAGGTCTCGCAATCGCTCCTCTTGTTCGGCCACGAAATTGGGCGTGTTGGCCGGAGCGGGTGGGATGTAATTCGGGCGAGCTGATTCATCGCGGAACCCCGAAGTGTCAATCGGGATATCTTTCGGTGGGAGAGGATATTGCGGGGCATTATTCCCTAAAGGGCCTTGGTCGAAATCATACGACGGTGGTATGGGTGGAGGCGGACGACCCATTCCCCCCTGACCGGCATATGCCGGGTTCGGAGCGACAAACACATCACGCCCGCCTTGTTTAAATGCGGGAGGTGGCATAGAATCCATGCGGTCCTGTCCCTGTATATAAGGATTCTGGTGGGTATTCATCTGACGGTAAGACGCCGACGCCATATCAATGCCGCGGTCGCTTACACCAGCGCCCCCGCCAAATGGCGGCATCGAAACATTCTCCGGCAAGTCCGAAATTCGCGTGCTAGACATTTCCATGTTGTATTTCACACGAAGTATAACATAGTCTTGAGTATTGTTTCTAAATCTTAGACGCAAAATCGGCTAAACCAGGAACAATCAAACCAACCACCAAACTACCAACTATTATTTGCCAAACATAGCCGCCGACATCTCACCCGGCACCTTCTTCTGCTCTACATCCACCACGCGCTTTGTCGAATCGCATTTACCAGAAGACTGTGATTCGTATTTGTAGCACTTCTCCCCGTGTTTGTAGATTTTCCCATCCACCTCGCTAATCACTGGTCCGGCAAAACGAATGCAGTTCTTCTCCTTGCACGCCGTCCTGAAAAGAGTGGCTAGACCTAAACCTAACAGAATCGATATGAATATCTTGCCCATTGGCGAATTCATGAGCGATTTGAGTTTCATTGGTTTTCGCCGTTTGACAGTATATTATTCGGTGAGGATATATCCTATCACTGAATATCTGTCCTCTGTCCTCTATCCTCTGTCCTCTGGATGAATGGATGAATGGACGAATTATTCTTGTGCCGGCATTTTGGCAATCTGGCTATCCGCCGGGCATTTCACCTCCGTCTGTTTGAAATGGAAACAATTGCCTGTAGGGTCGCGGTATTGCAACAAATCGACGGATTCGGGTGTAGGATACACATACACCACACGTTTATCCTCTTGAAATAAATAAACGAACAGACACCCGATTGCAAAACTGACAATGAATACAGGTATATTTACGTATTTGGGCATATTGTATGTTATATATTCTTCGTTCATTTTCTGTTATACTGCGATTTCCATCCATCCTCTCGAATGTGCCGATTTATTTCTTCGATTTCTTTCCGCCGCTAGACTTCTTTTTGTTTGAAGAAGGGGCGTTGGCTTTGGCGTCGAACATCGCCACCAATTCGGCATCGCTCAAAGCCGATGGTGGAGGCGCAGCAGAATATTGTTGTGTTTCGCCCTCCTCGTCGTCTAACCGGAAAATCG
>RHAI01000164.1 GCA_010028705.1 bacterium | reverse complement strand
ATCAGCAACACAATAAAAATGACTCCAATCAACCAAATCAGATTCTTCATTCTATATTACAACCTTAGATTTTTCAGAATAAATACGATTTCATTCCACCACCACCTGCTTGCCATTCACATATCCCAAATGGCCCATCAACACTTGGCGTTCATTTTCTTTATATTCCTTGTAATTGAATAATTCGTCGGTTTCTTTAACGTGGGCGTATTTCACGCCATCGATGGTGATTGCAACCGGTTTAATGGTTTTTTCTTGCACGTCAGTTGCCTCTCTTACAAATCCGTCTTCTTCGTAAGTGGGGAAAGACCCGAATTCGTTCGACGTGGAATACCCGTATGTGTAGCAGACTAAACCTTCCTTTGAATTGTTATACACATTGCAATCCACCGAACTCTCCTTGACCGATTTGAGTAGTTGTTTTGTGAGGCGGTCTTTGATTACCGCGATTTCGAACAAGGCCTCATCTGTGCTTACAGCCGTCGCACCTAATTTTGCGCCTGGCGGGGCCTTCTGCAGTTTCGACGCATCATGATTCATGATTCCTACGTTCTCTCCGCTCATTTTCTGCTTCTCGGTGAATTTCGACATATAGAGGAACACTTTGATAGTGCGCAATTCTTCGGGCAAATTCTTATGACTGCAAATACGGCGCGCGCGCCCCACCACTTGGTCTATGCGCACCATATGCCAATATGGCTCCACAATATGCACGAACCGGGTATTCTCCAAGTTGATACCCTCCGCGCCGGAAGAAGTAATCATTATGATTTTGATGATTTCGCCGTAGAAATTATTCTCGTGTTTGGCCTTCAACTGTTCTACAATATTCCCCGGGACAAATTCCCAATTCGAATTGTAAATATTGCGGATGACTTCCTTCTCTTCCGCCGTTTCAGTTCCAGTGTAGAGGACGAATCGGGGTTTCGACGCGTCGGGGTCGGTTTCAACAATCGACCAAGAATCCGCGTTTTTCTTCAATTTGAACTCGGCAAATCCATTCGCCTCCAACACCAATTTCAATACGCCGATGCCTTCTAATGTGCGGAATGCGCTATAGACCAAATGCAGCCCGCGATTCTCCTTGTCTTGCAAATTCGCCAATATTTTTGCGAATTTGGGACTATACGACTGAAGCGCGGCGGGGGTTAAATAGGTATTTTGTTCCGCCTTCAGTTTTTTCACCGCATCCGCAATCGACCTCTCGTATTCGAGGTTAATCTGTGCCACCGCTGAGCCTGGCTCCTTCCCTTCGACCACGTCCAACATATTGTCGTCGCGTATATTGTCAAGTATCTCGGCAAGAATATCCTTTGATGGGTCGAACCCGGGCGGCATTGGACGCGGTATTTCCGATGGGAATGTGAAATTGCATTTTGCGCGTGTAAAAGTGCGGTAAGACCCCGATATTTTCAGTAATTCTTTGTTGGCGTCGGCCCCGGACTGCTTCTTCACCTTCTGCGTCCCGCGCTTCTTCTCGCGCAGTATCTCGAGAGTCCGCGTATCCGCATAATCGATGAATTGATGGTCGCTCATTTCCACATATTCTATATGGAATTGCGGATTGAATTGATTGGTCGAGAGGATGAATTGCGGCAGAAGAGATTCCTGTGCGCTTCGGAAATAGGAGGTGAGGCCTAATATGCGCTTCTTCAACACATCAGGCCTTTGCACTGTGAGCGTATTCATATTGATAAAATTCGATGCGAATTCGTCTCGGGTCTCCGGTAAGCACTGGTTCTTCACCAGTTTCACCTCTTGCAAAAAGCTGATATTGTTGTCCGTGAGAATCTCCTTGACACGATTCACAAACTCGATGTCGCTCAAATTG
>RHAI01000163.1 GCA_010028705.1 bacterium | reverse complement strand
GATACCTACGCATTATCTCTCCCGCCCACTCCACGTCATACGCACAAACCGCGCCAAAGATGTCCCTCATCCGTTATTATAAGCAGATATTTTTCCAACCAACACGGATTCATTCAGATTAAGCTTAATCTTAATGACCACGTTTGATTCGACTCTCAATAATTCATATTGAACATCATTCTCTGAGGGAATTTTTTCCGGATTTTGAGGGGAGGATGAGATCGTAAGCCCTGGTTATTAAAATCGCCCAACAGCGTCGTCCATACCGTCAGCTTCTTGTTCGATTCTATCGTCTGGCACTCGTCCCTGATGGCGCGCACAATGATGTTGATCGTCTCCATGTTCATCGTGTAGGTGTCGTTGCGCCCCGTGCAATTGGGGACGATATACCTGGAATAAATGTCGCCAACCTTTTGTCGTCTGCTGTTCCAGAACACCGTCGAGAGCACTTCAATGATCCGATCGCGGTTCACAACGATCCTCCTGTTCTGGGGATCGACACCCTCCAGTGCGGTCGTGATCGCCGCAGATATCCGGTCGACATTTTCTGACGAAAACAAGTAACGATAATTCGGATCCCACTTGTACGTGTAGTCATAACCCACAATACCCGTCTCGTGATAATCCCTCGGGTCGCACGGACAACCCGGCGTCGGCGTATTCTGATATGAACAATAGGCACTGTCGGCCGTCGTAAACGCATCCATTTGTTTGTGAATGAATTAATAATTTAAATTTCAAGCAGAGTTAATATATTTTTCCCCCGTGAAGCAAAATGTCCGTGTGTATCTTTTCAAACAATGATAATCAGCAGTTCATCAGAAGCATCATGACCCGAGTATTCCCCGGATTCACCCGATATCATATCAATAAGTGCACATCAAACATTATCGTCATTAACTCAATATTCCATTGGATCCAGCCTCGTATAACATCGACGCAATTGATCAATCTCATCAAATCATTCCTGGGATTCAAACCGGATGATACCTTCTTATGGGTAAAGTTTCGCCCGCATAATAGACACACATTATATATCAATCAGAAGGTCCCTGATGATTTATCGTTCCAAGCATGGTTAGCCCTTCAAGCATTACGGTGGACTCCCAGTGCACTGTCTCTTAAACATGACATTCATGTATTTAATGATTTTATCAATAAGAATCATGATGGAATCAGATATTTTTGTGAGTATTACGATCTGAAGGACATTGGAGAGTTCATCATCAGGGTGTTGACACAAATCAAAGACGTTGTGCTCCAAAAGACCCGAGAACGCGACCGACAAATATATGATAAACTCATTGACCTCATCCTTACCGTCATTACCCACTCCATTACCGGCGACAATGATGATAGTCCATGTGATTATTTAACCGACAATCCCGATTTGGAAGCATTGATTTACGACTTCCTGTTCCATAACGATGTGCTCCCACGTGCGGATGATGGACAGATGGATTTTGAGGGTATAGATGAATATACAGCTGCACTAGCACCCGAAATGACGTGGCTGCACAATTATTACAACGATCCGACATCTACAGAGTATCTGGGGTGTTGTCGTGGACTCATCAGACGCGTTCTTACCAGGCTCTCGGATAATGATTCGGATAATGATCCGCAAAAAATCATTATATTGAGATACAAAAACGGATCCATCATCACCATTCCAGACATAACCATGGAAGGAGCAGCAGCACAGATCCCACCTACCGTGCACCCAAAGAAGACATTATTGGTATATAGTCAAAGCGGCACCGGCATAGATGGTAATGAAATCATGACTGGACTGCTCAGACAAAGGGACGAAAATTGGAATACAATCATCGAATTATTACGTGTGCATCGATTCTCTA
>RHAI01000162.1 GCA_010028705.1 bacterium | reverse complement strand
TCGAGGCCCCATTAAGCGAATGATGGATCTTGAGGGTATTTTTCAGACTGATTTAATTGAGCTATTTACTGAAAACGGGATTCCTCTGGCATTAACCAGTCCTGGCGATATCGCTAAATTTTTTGATGTTATCGTCCCGGCTCTCAACGAGCGGCGGTGGACTATACGATCACGCGCACCGGAATTTAATGTCAATCCAGTTGCTCATGAATTAAATTTTTCGTTATCCGGATCAGCGTCCGACTGGTTCTATTTCGAGCCAAACTGCCAAATTGATGGTGAAAATTTCTCGCTTCAAGAAATCGCCAGGCTCATCGTGGACAATCAAGGGTACGTCGAAACAAAAAATGGATTTGTTCGAATATCGGACCAAAGTCAAAAAGAATTAAGGTTATTGTCTGATAACGGTGCTCTTCGGGTGGGTAAAAAATTTAATCGGGCTGATATCCTTCCGTTAATCGCGGCGACGAGCGTCACTGGAACGGGTGACGAGAGTGGTTCTCTGGTGGATCGATTAAAAAAACTTCACAGCGTTGGTCACACCGCTCCTAGCGCAACATTTAAGGGTGAATTGCGGGATTATCAACAATACGGTGTCAATTGGATGTATTTCCTGTATCAGGCTGGCCTTGGCGGCGTGTTGGCTGACGATATGGGCCTTGGAAAAACCGTTCAAACGATTGCGTTTTCGACCCGTGTCGAATCCAAAGCTCCCGTCCTGATTGTTGGTCCCACCAATGTGGTTTATAACTGGCTACAAGAGCTCAAACAATTTGTTCCCTCTGAAACGGTTATGGTTTACGCCGGGAGCAATCGTGACGCGTTAGTCCCCCAAATGCTAACTCGACGATATGTCATTACGTCATACGGTGTATTGAAGAACGATATTGAGTTTCTTAAACAAATTCCGTTCTCGATTATTATTGCTGACGAGGCGCAGGCGTTAAAAAACCCAACCACGCAAGTATCAAAAGCCATCAAACAATTGAATGGGGAGTTTCGGTTAGCCTTAAGTGGAACCCCTGTTGAGAACCATTTGATGGATCTTTGGAATCTATTTGACTTCGTAATGCCTGACTTTTTAGGAAGTAAAAAGGAGTTCGACATTCAAATCAAGGACGAAGCCACTGAAAAAATCAGGCTAAAAATAAAACCATTCGTCCTGAGGCGTGAGAAGCGAGAAGTGCTCGATTCGCTCCCTGAGAAAACAGAAATCCTGATTAAATGTCCCCTGACTGACGGGCAAATTAAGTTGTACCGAACGATATTAGAGGCGGCGAAAAAAGGCATCCGAAATAGTTTGGGGAAAACTCAAAAACTAAATGTGTTGACCTCGTTATTGAAGCTCCGACAAGTCTGTACACACCCTCAGCTACTGTCAGAGATGTCCCATCTTTCGATTGAGTCCGCCAAATTTGAAATTGCCAAAGAAAAGATTGCCGAATTAGTAGACGAAGGGCATAAGGTCGTTTTATTTTCCCAATTTACTCAGATGCTCGATATATTCGAAAACTGGACCCGGTCCGAAGGGCTTTATACTGAACGAATTGATGGCAGCGTCACCGGAAAAAATCGGCAAGATGCGGTCATGCGATTCCAAGAGTCGGTTCAAGCTGGGGTTTTCTTGATTTCGTTGAAAGCTGGAGGAGTCGGTATAAATCTTACCTCTGCGGATTATGTCATCCATATCGATCCATGGTGGAATCCAGCCATAGAATCACAAGCTACCGATCGGGTTCACCGAATGGGTCAGAAAAACAAAGTATTTGTGTACAAACTAATCGCTGAAGGGACGATTGAAGAAAAGATAGCCGAACTTCAAGAACAAAAACGAGAACTTCTCGCTAGCGTTATCGATAT
>RHAI01000161.1 GCA_010028705.1 bacterium | reverse complement strand
GCGAGAGGTTGCATCGCATAAGGATTCGATTTTAACGCATTCAGCACATAAGAATCGTTTCGTTCCAAACTCACCCCAGAAAGAAGATATGGTGTAATAACGGCGACGGACATTATTTGTTTTTTGTCGGAAACAAATAATATTTATTGGGTATTTCTTCGGCTTTTCCGGCCGGATTTCTTAGTGGATTTGCGGGAGCGTCCGCCTTTATGTGAGCTATGCATCTTGCGTGATGCAGGTGATGGAGAATGACTCGATGATGTTCGTTTGCGCAATTGCGGCGGACTGTATGTCCCGTGGTCGGATACGCGGTGTGTGTTTTCAAATTCAAGTCTATCATCAGGTTTAATTACGTTACAATGATTATATTCTATGTTGGTGCCATTTGCCTCAATAAAATAAGAACCAATCGGAATTTCATCAAACGTATTGTATTTGACTTTGTAGCATTTTGTTGTTCCATGCGCGGAGGTCTTAGGACCGGCATATTTAATGGCGTAATAACCGCCGGGGGGGTCTTTCACCATATCAGATCCAGGAAACGTATCACCGTTTTTAGTCCAACCGGCTCCTCCTTTCATTATATAGAGATACATAATAGCCGTTAATACCCAGCGAGAGGTTGCATCGCATAAGGATTCGATTTTAACGCATTCAGCACATAAGAATCATTTCGGTCCAAGCTCGCCCCAGAATATAACTGTTGGGCGCCCGACACGTGTCCCATATGTGAAGCGCTCGGTGTGGAATAAGGCATCGAAGGGTTCGCCGCCCGTCTCACTGCTAAATCCGATTCCATTCCATTGCTTGTCCGCACATTCACGTCGGCCTGCAACAGCGACATATTGCCTGGAACCATTCGCCCATCAATCGTAGATGCCTTGATATCATTGTTTCGTTGTCTATATTCCGCATCATATGTCCGCACTTCTTTCGCCAAAGCCGACCCCGCGACTCCACCATAGGAAGTCGTCGTATCCCGGCGATTCGTATAAACATCCATCGGCTTAGATATCATATAGGCTGTCCGGTCTTGCCCGCTATTGATAAACATATGTCCCTTCGATTCTTCGGTCATTTCGCGGATGGTGGGTGCAGGACGGTCGGCCGGGTTCATCAAATACGAATTCTTCACGGTGCTCTCGGGGTTCTGGTAAGGGCGCATTGTCCCAATCGCGTTTTGTTTCTTCGATGGTCTTAAAATGTCGAGCAGAGGCGCAACGACCGCTCCTAAAGCCCCGCCGACTGCGCCGAAATAGTCATCCACATTCGAAGTCGAACGATTGTTGGTGTATTTGCGCATACTCTTGATGCCATAGTCCGCGTCATAAGCGGCGGAGTGGCCGACTAAATCCGCGGGCGCCAATGGAACTTCGCCCAATTGAATACGATGACTGGGCATATACTCGCCTTCTACATAAGCTCCATCGCGGTCGTGGCGTCCAGCAGCGCCGATATAACTCGCAGTAGCCGTCGCACGATTCGGGTCATCGCGGTCCACCGGCGCGCCGTGCATAGTCGCGGCGGAACCGGATGCGCCTAAAGTGGCAAAATATCGTGTTTGGTCGAGTTCAGCGACGCGGTCAGGGCGGTTCTTCTCCACCGGTGCGTGATAGCCGCGATTCTGTATATGACTTCCTGCAGGCCCTTCATGTCCGAGCATATTGATACCACTGGCTTTCTGGTGATTCGCAACACGTAATTGGTCGGCGGTTTTCGGCATCCACATTTCGCGCGCCATCATACCGGAATTGAATCCTAAACTTTCCGATTCGGCATCGCCTCTGCCTAAACCTGGCCGGACGCGGATTTCGGCGAAAGGCTTGACGTTCGAGATTTTGTGGCTGACATTGATACGGGATTGCTCGAAATCGGTCATACTCGGCATTCCGTGCGACCAT
>RHAI01000017.1 GCA_010028705.1 bacterium | reverse complement strand
TAGAAACGACATCTTACCATTTACTGGTTTTCGGGGCTATTTATATCAGCTCGAATCCGATTCGCCGACACCACCAATTCCTCGTCTAACGAATACAATTCAACAGCATCCAGATGAGTCAAAATCATCATTGGATCCGCGCCTAAATACCCTAGGACCAATGCCATATTAAAATGGCCAATCGGATCATCAGGAACCGATCTCAACAATTGAGATAACGTTAACCGTGCCTCAGCGAATTGCCGATCATGCATTTGAGCCTCTGAGAGACGAGCTAAGACGGTCAGATCTGCCGTCAGCGCATAGGACTTTTTCAAATATAAAATAGCATGAAACCAATCCCGCTGCGCCAAATAACGGCTGGCCAAAAAAGATATTACCTGTGCATCATCTGGCCGAAATCGAAGCTGTGTTTCGGCATCGAGCACGTCCGGATCGGGAGCGTGTCCCCATAATATTTTGGAATCTATCCCCACAAAATCCATTTTTGCCTGAGCGCCACTGGGAACATCGCCCGCATCATAATTGGCGGAAATCGCCCCATGCTCGCGCCCCAAATGTACCATGCGGTACTCACACCTCGCACACGCCGGACTACTGGATCCACCCGACTGGATATCCGCCGTCCATTGACAGTGAAAGCAAACGAATAAGGCCATCGTTAAATCAGATGAAGTCCGATTAATGCCGATTTAGCCGCCTGTTGCTCCGCTAACTTCTTCGACCGACCAATCCCTGAAAAATGCTGAGGCCCTTGACCCAATGTAATCGAGACCTCAACGGAAAATACCTTTTCGTGCTCAGGGCCTTCCTCTTTAAGTACCCGGTAATCGGGCAACGCGCCTTTTCGGCGTTGCGCAAATTCCTGGAGCGTCGTCTTATAATCTGTCGCGTAATCCTGAGACAACAATTCACCCTGGAAGCGTTGTAATAACGATACGAAATAACGTCTAACAACATCGATTCCGCGATCTAAAAAATAAGCTCCTAAAATAGCCTCCATCGCGTTGGCTAAGTTTGACTGTCGGGTTCGGCCGCCGGTATTGGTTTCGCCAAACGACATCTGCAAATAATGTCCAACACCCAAACGTTCGGCCATGTATGCCAAATTTCGATCCGAGACTAACTGAGCTCGCAATTTTGTAAGTTCGCCTTCCGAATAGGTCGGAAACTCATGTAATAAATATTCCGACACCAGCAGCTTGACCACCGCATCCCCAAAAAACTCCAACCGCTCATTGTCAGCCACTTTTGTCGCACCAGAAACACGAACGTATGACTTATGCGTCAGCGCCGTTAACAGCCATTGTTTATCGCTAAATGAGGTCCCGAGACTTGCCTCGCACTTGACGAGTTCGCCAGCGTTTAACCCCGAACGGTTGTTGTTACCCATGACACTCCTTTTTTAATAAAAAATCCCAAAACTCCAATTGCCACTCCCAATGCCAATCCTAAAAGATCGCGGTACACCGTAATTCTCAACGGCGTGTGTAGATGACAAAACGAGTTCAGGGCTGAAATGATCGCGACGCTCCCGGCGCAGACACCGATCCAACGCCACCGATAATACCTCGATTTGCGGGAGACGGCGAAACTCCAGATTAGTAATGGATAGCCAAACAACTCCTTGGTCCTCGGCCGCACGGAAAAGAACACTTCTAACCATTGACGTGCCGTTTGTTCCGAGGATCCTGGCTGAGAAATCAAATAATTTCCACTTCGAACCAATATGACACCCAAAAAAATAATCCCAATGGTTAACGCCACAAGATTTACGTATCGCACGGGTGCCTGCAATAGACGTCTCACAAAGGAGGCCATTTCGGTCAACCGATCGCGACCAATCCCAAAATAGATCCCTAAAAGCATTAAAGGCGCCAGAACGGCCAATTTAACCCCCAAAAATCGGTTAGATTCAATTAAAAAGGAATAATCCGACAACAGCCCAACAATCAACGCCCCCCCAACACATACCCCCAAAAACGAACCCAAAACGGCCGCCACCGACGCAATTGGACGTAACCCGCGATCAGTTCTATTGGAAACCATTTGGTCAGCTACCACGATGATTAATGCCGGCACCGTCATCGCCGTCACTAATGCGGCAATTTGCTGAGCCAGTAGGCGAATATGAATGACGCCGCACCCAATAAAGGAGAGCATCACCACCAAAGCGCCGACGACCCATCCCGCATTCGACAACGGGATTCGCAATCGCCACAGTAGTAACCACACGGCTCCCCATACTCCAATACACAGGGTCAACGCCTCGAGCGGGCCCACACCTAATCGGCGATCAGGCGCCATTTTCGGAAGTGCGCCAACGACGAAATCGCTGGCCTGTAGACGAGTGCCTACCTCAGAAAAATATAACAAATTCGCATCAATAATTGTGTCCGAAAAGGCGTCCGGTTGAAAAACTAAAAATGGCTTTAAAAACAATATTTTTACATTGCGTTCTCTGGCCGCTCGAACGTAGCGATTCACCACCGTTTCAGTCGATAAATTGAGCATCTCTGCGTCAGAAAAGCTATGGACTCGAAGGGCGAATCGGGGTAATTTCCGCACCAATGACGGCATCCCCATTTGGTCGGAAAACTCCACAACTCCATAGGGAATTTTTAATGCTCCAAAATACGAGGCCACCGTATCGATATGAAATGGATACCCCAGAATCGAGGTGCCATCAAAAATAATCGAATGAACTGGCCCCACTTGAGAGACTTGGGCGAACTTCAGGTTTATTAAATTATCGGTAACCCGGCCCGAATTTTTTAAACGAAGCGAAACATTGAAGCCCATATCTCTCAATGCGTTGACACGATCCTCCGAAAAACCGAGGCCAAGTTCTTTAACGTCGTCTGCAAAGGTCCGTACCACCAATGTTTTCGAGTCGGGGACCACCACCGTCGTTGGATTATCCAAATTCATTATCGTTCGAATACGTTCAAAATCAGATTCGTTCGAAAATATCCAAAAGTTCCGATTAGGGTACACTGCCGCCGCGTGGGCTAATTCCCCATCACCAGGATATCGGCCCCACTCGATTAAATGCTGCAATTCATTACCGGTGAAGGAGACGGCTCGGCCATCGGATACCATGTCCGGAAGTGTGTCCTCCTCAACGGCAATTGATTTCACAATTCCTTGCTTTGCAATGCGACTCAACAAATCCTCCGACTCGATCCCGGCAAACCGTGATAAATTCACCATGTCACGGTACGACACGACCAGTTCAACAAACGCATGCGATCGCTCAAACATGACGCGGCGCCACCCAGCCGAGCCAGCTACCCCCAAGGCGACAACAATTGCCAGAATCGACGCCCCTAACGACCACCGAAGTGGATTATTTCGCCAATTTGAGATGTGCATGAATAAATTGCTCCAATTCCCCATCCATTACGCCTTGCAAGTCAGTCGATTCAACGCCTGTTCGCGTATCTTTCACTAATTTATACGGATGAAATACATAATTCCTAATCTGGTTGCCCCATGCGATATCTTTTTCAACACCTCGAATCTCTTCGATATGGTCTTTATGTTGCTGTTCCATTAACTGAATTAAGCGAGCCTTCAATAAATTTAAGGCCGTCTCCCGATTGGAAATCTGCGATCGGCTCGCTTGACTTTGTGCGACGGTTCCCGTTGGTAAATGAGTAATTCGAACCGCCGAATCCGTTTTATTAATATGTTGACCACCGGCCCCTGTCGACCGATAGGTATCGACTCTTAAATCTTTGGGGTCAATCTGAAAATCAGAAAAATCCTGATTTATTTCCGGCACTACATCGACGGCCGCAAAGGAGGTTTGACGCTTGCCATTGGCGTTAAACGGAGAAATCCGCACCAATCGATGGACCCCGATTTCGTTTTTCAACAGTCCATACGCAAATTCTCCCGTGACCTGAAGCGTCACTGATTTGATTCCGGCTTCATCCCCGGGGGTTTCGTCAACAAGCGTATATGAAAACCCATTACGATCCATCCAACGGGTATACATTCGAAGCATCATTTCGGTCCAATCCTGGGCATCGGTACCTCCCGCTCCTGCATTCAAGCTAAAATAGCAGGGAAACGCATCATATTTTTCGGATAGATACGATCGAATCTCAAGTGCATCAATCCGCTCGGAAAATCGACGAACATAGTCGATAAATTCGGCGACAGTTTCATCCGTCTCACCGATTTCCTTGACCAACTCAAGCATCACTTCCGCGTCGTCACCCAACCGCACTAAACTATCGTAGTCGGCAACGTTACCCTTGAGTCGAGTGAGATCTGAAAAAATCCCCTGGGCATTGGGATTGTCTTCCCAAAAACTGTCCTGACTAATATCGGATTCTAAATCCTGAATCTTGGCTCGTTTCTGAGTGATCTCAAAGATAGTCCCCAAGATGGAGCAATTTGTCACGATACGTCGATAAGGTCGAAATCCATTCGTTCATTACCGAGCCTCCGGCAAATCGATAAACGGACTCATTGCCTTAAACTCGTCGGGGACCTGAATCGAGACTTCCATTTTCAAAATAAGCCCCACCGCTTCCTCGGCTAAACTCAGCAATAACGCTTGATACATTTCATAGGCTTCGATTTTATATTCGACCAATGGCTCACGTTGCCCATAGGCCCTCAAGCCAATTCCCTCTCGTAACACGTCCATATTATGTAAATGGTCGATCCATTTGCGATCTAAGGTTTGTAAGAGAATCTGTGTCGTGACCACGGACTCAAACAATCCATCCGGCAATTGAGATTTTTTATAGTCATACAGTTTAACGAATGATTCGATGAGCCCGTCGACTCCGGAACCATTCTCAATCATTTTAGAAACAACCTCCCCAACATTTTCAATCGGAAATATGCCGGACAGATACGTCACAAACTCATCGTACCCCGGCTCATCCAGCGATAATTGAGGCTTAACGAACGACGTTTTAACCCCTTCGTTAACAATTAGGGCAATCTGCTCAGCGAGTCGTTGATCCAAATTTGTTTTCGCCAAAATTTCACGCCGAAATTGATAAATTGACTCTCGCTGCCGATTCATTACATCGTCGTACTCAATAATCTGTTTGCGGATACCGAAGTGATATTTTTCAACTTTGGATTGTGCTCGTTCAATCGACTTCGTCACCATACTGTGTTCAATTGGCGTATCGTCCGGCATTCCCAGACTTTCCATTATTCGTATGATTCGATCCGAACCGAACAAACGCATCAAATCGTCTTCGAGTGACACAAAAAAACGGGAGACGCCCGGATCCCCTTGCCGACCGGACCGTCCTCGCAATTGATTGTCAATTCGACGGGATTCATGACGTTCCGAACCAATCACGACTAGCCCTCCCAATTCGGTGACACCGTCCCCCAATTTAATATCGGTCCCCCGGCCGGCCATGTTGGTCGCAATCGTCACCGCACCGCGTTGGCCAGCTCCTGAAATAATCTCTGCTTCACGGTCGTGATATTTCGCATTTAATACATTGTGCGCGATTCTTTCCTGGCGCAGCATTTGGGATAAGGTTTCTGAGTTTTCAATCGAGATGGTACCCACTAAGACGGGTTTACCTTCGGCATGAAGGGTTTTTATTTCATTGACAATCGCTCGATATTTTTCCAACTTCGACTTATACACCAAATCGGGCAAATCCGAACGTTGAACAGTCATGTGTGTGGGAACGACCACAACCTCCAGGTTATAAATCTTGTGGAATTCAGCTTCTTCAGTGATTGCGGTACCGGTCATACCCGCTAACTTTGGAAACATTCTGAAATAATTCTGAAAAGTAATAGACGCCAGTGTCTGGCTTTCTTCCTGAACCTTAACGCCTTCCATGGCTTCAATCGCCTGATGCAACCCATCGGAATACCGACGCCCCTCCATTAGCCGTCCGGTAAACTCGTCAACGATGACCACTTCGCCATCTTTAACAACATAATCCACATCACGTCGAAACAGGTACAATGCCTTCAAACTCTGCAATACGATGTGGGGGATCTGTATATTTTCGACGGCATACAAGTTAGACACTCCCAATAATTTTTCGACAGCCGTCACCCCAGACTCCGTTAGAATGATGTTTTTATGCTTTTCGTCGACAGTAAAATCATCGGTCTTTTTTAATTTTGTAATAATTTTTGAGACGTTAGAATAGACTTCGGTCGTATCTCCCACTGGCCCGGAGATAATCAACGGAGTACGGGCTTCGTCGATTAGAATAGAATCCACTTCGTCCACAATCGCAAAGTGCCGACGCGTCTGACAGCAATGCGCCAAATCATGGGCCAAATGGTCTCTTAAATAGTCAAACCCAAACTCATTGTTGGTACCGTAAGTGATGTCGCAGGCATACGCAGCAAGGCGAAGGTCCGGAGACATATTTGACTGAATTAACCCAACGGTAAGGCCTAAAAACCGAAATACTTGCCCCATCCACTCGGAATCGCGCTTCGCCAAGTAGTCGTTCACGGTCACGACATAAACACCCTTGCCATCTAATGCGTTCAAATAAGCGGGCAAGGTCGATACGAGCGTTTTCCCCTCCCCTGTTTTCATCTCCGATATTTTTCCTTGATGAAGGACCATTCCGCCAATGAGTTGAACATCAAAATGGCGCATACCCAATACCCGGCTTGCCGCTTCGCGCACAACAGCAAATGCCTCAGGCAAAATATCGTCGAGGGTTTTCCCCGCCGACAATTCCCCACGAAGGTGCTCGGTTTGCATAGCCAGTGTGGCATCATCCATCGAGGAATAACGATCTCCTAGGGCATTGATTGCATCCACAATTGGCCAATACTCCTTCACCCGACGGACGTACGGATCCCCAAACAGTGTGACAATTAATTTTGACAAAAATGACATGTAGTTCTCCACAACATATTTTAAAAAACGAGTCCACATTCTACACGCAGTGAAACACGACTCGCAAATTAATTTGTTCCAATTCTAAAACGGAATGGGTACTGGTATAGTGTCGTCATGGCAGACCGAGGTTTATGTTGGATCCGAAGGGATATTCGCTGGGACGATAATACGGCGCTGGCAGAATGTACCCGACAGTGTCGCGAGGTATTGGTCGTATTTGTGTTTGACCCCAACATCCTTGAACCGCTCAAAAAAAAATCACTTCGTGACAAACGCGTCCAATTCATCGCTGAATCGTTGATTGATCTGGATGCAAGATTGCAAACTCTTGGCAGCCAATTATTGGTTCGATTCGGTGATCCAGTGGAGGTCATTCCATCACTAGTCACAGAACTGGCCATCGATCACTTATTTTTTAGCCGAGACACCATTCCCTACGCACGCACTCGGGATAGTGCCGTCATTCAAGCCATGACTGACCTTGGACGGAGAGTCTCCACGGTCAACGATTCTTACATTACGGACCCAGATGGAATCGTTAACGCTCAAAACCAAGCGTTCCGAGTTTTCACTCCTTACTCCCGAGAGTGGAAGCGCCAACTGGAGCTAAACGGGATTGCCCCCGCTATCTCACCGGACCCGTCCCCGTTAATTCGGTTATCCGATTCACCGCCCCACACGGTCGGTTCACTAATGGAAATAGCCGGTTTTGAGCCCCAATCGATCATACTGCCCGGGGGGGAAATGGCGGGCCGCCAGCGGTTAATCGATTTTGCCAAACGGGTCGACAACTACGATAGTACCCGGGATTTTTTGACCGACGATTCGACATCAATGCTATCTGTCTACCTCCGCCATGGAGCGGTATCCATTCGAGATTGCGTGAGACTTGCCCAATCAGACACAAGTCGGGGCCGCCAAAAATGGCTTGACGAAATTATTTGGCGCGAATTTTATACCATGATTTTTTACCATTATCCGCACACTAAAACACAGCCATTTCAGGAAAAATTTAGTTCACTTGAATTTCCTACGGACGAGGTACTGTTAGCGAGTTTTAAGGATGGCACGACCGGCTTTCCGATTATCGATGCGTCCATGCGCTGCTTAAATAATACCGGATGGATGCCAAACCGATTGCGTATGGTAACCGCCTCATTTTTAACCAAAATATTGCTGGTAGATTGGCGTCGTGGCGAACGGTATTTTTCATGGAAATTACTAGACTACGATCTAGCCTCCAATGTGGGCGGGTGGCAATGGTCCGCCGGGGTCGGCGCTGACGCCGCACCCTACTTTCGAATTTTCAACCCGGTCACACAGAGTCGCACCTACGATCCCAACGGGAAGTTCATTCGTACCTGGGTTCCTGAATTAGCACACCTAAATGCCGACGACATCCACTGGCCGCTCGATGCACGCTCCGCCCCTCATTCGTTCGTGCTCGGGCGCAACTACCCAGTCCCCATCGTCGACTATTCCAGTCAGCGCGCCAAAGCGATTGAACTATTTAGGAACTGCTGACGACGATTCTAGGGTAATTATCAACCCTATTCGGACCTAAACCACCCGCCAACGACACACTCGAATCTAGGGCCTGTTGCAAAATGGCTTATTTTCAGAAATAGCGATGTTGCCAAATGATTCAGATGGGCCGTTTCTCGCTCGACATGGTGGTGCAAAGCGACATGAGGAGAGCGAAAATGGGGCAGATGGAGCATTTGGCAACAAAGCCATCTACGCCTTCCGTTTAAGGCTTAGGATTGTGATATCATCCACCTGTGGCGCCCCGCTCATAAACTCAACGACATCGTTTCCAACCGAGTCGACATAGTCCATCCCATCCGATTGATCGTTCCGCCGAGTAATAATATCGAGCATGCGGTGAATTTTTAGGGTGTCCTG
The DNA here is from genome assembly GCA_010028705.1 of bacterium. GTDB lineage: Bacteria > Margulisbacteria > Marinamargulisbacteria > SXXA01 > SXXA01 > RHAI01. Next base: position 20,803 of record RHAI01000017.1, on the reverse strand, counting down.
GTCCCGATTTTCAGCATCAGTGGTACCGTCCGTAAACAACACAATCCGGTCATGAGGATCCAAGTGAATTGTTTCATCTTCAAAAAGTTCGGTTTCAAACGCCCCCAGTGGAACACCCCCCTCTCGCAACTCGATCAGCGATTGTCCGCGAATGACCCATGCCGGCTCATGGCCCGCATTGCAATACGTAAACGTGTGCCGTTTGGTATCTAACACAGCGTAAATCATGGGGACATACTTACCCAAAATAGAATTCCAATACACATTTCTATTGAGTAACTCACAGGTTTTGGCCGGACTTAATTTCTTCGCCGCCGCCGTATGCACCAAGCCCTTCAAGGTAATCATCATTATATTGGCCGGAATGCCTTTTCCCACGACATCACAGATCAAAATCCCAACCTGGTGCGTCGATAATGGGAAATAATCATAGTAATCCCCACTCACTTGCTTGGCCGGCAGAAAAAAATGGTCGATGTCATACCCACGGTACGACGGGGCCGATCGGGGAAAAATGCGGTCTTGAATCAATTTAACGGCGTGGATTTCTTTATCGAGTTCCGCTTTAATTTTAAGTTCATCAATAGCCTTGGAATAATCCAGCATTATCCTAGAAAACGAAATTAGATAAAGAACAACAATCAAGGTAACCGCAAATACAGCCGTTATATTTAAGGCTCGCAAATAGTCCGCCGACACGTTAAACACGAGGATATGATTCGGAACGCATTGAACGATCACTTGAAGGACGATAGGCAGCATAATGCCGGAAATGACACGTGCGCGATCGTGAGGGGGAAAGACAACTAAGGGCAACCCGGCGAAAACCATGAGCAGAAGGTGAACCCCAGATGGGGGCCCCAAAATGAACGAATAAAAAAAAGCGCCCCCGTTGGCCGTTCCCATCAGCAGCATCTTAGCCACTACATCATGATTGAATTTATTCAGCACCACGACCGACAAAAAACACACCTCAAAAACCACGACTGGCAGTCCCAGCATCGGTGACACGTAGGAAAATATAAACGTGTACGGGAATGCCACGCAGAACAAGAGGAGTGCGATTTGGCTCGTTGCACTCACTCGCTCTTGCTCAGCGAAATCACGGCGCAATGGCAACGGACCCGAGGCCCCTAGTCGTGGCATGGCTCCCAATCTCTTAAGTATGGCGCGCATGGCACCCGACTGGTTCAGGATCAATGAACCGCATGCTACAACGTTCCAGTCCCAAGCGATTCCTGGGCACTAACCAGTTGGATTAACCGGTCGTGATCACACTCCGTTATGCCAAGGTTATAACGGGGCACTGAAAATGCCCACCACCCATGCGCTAGCCAACCTTCAAACACCGTATAATACCTTTGGATTTGGGCATGGTCTTCGCGTAATTCTCGAAGCAGATCGCGACTGGCCGCTTGGGCCTCACCCGACTGAATCGCAATCGACGCCTCGAGGAGAGTGGCTTTGAAATTAATATCGGTTTCAAGGGTCATTTTTAGCGAAAAGTAATCGTTCATGAGGACATTATGCTCGTCAATCGACGCACGAATCGCCGTCACCAGATCGGGGGTCGCACCGGTTTGCCACTTAATATGCGGCAAACTAAACGCGACCACTGAACGCAACCTTGACAGGAAGTCAGGGTCTGTCAGTCCGTGACGTTTAATATCGGCAGTGCGCCCAGCCTGTCGGGCCAGATCCCCCCCCTCATCGGTGAGGAGTTTATCGACGAAAACAAGATGCTCTTTGGTCAGGGAATAGACGTCGTTCGAATATTCGACACAGTTTGCAACTAACCTCTTTAAATCCAGAATAGGGGAATATTTTCGTTCAATACTCAAAAAATCGACCCCTAAAAATTCGGCCCCTTTTTCGATCGCGTGATACGCGCCGCTGGCATCCGCGCGGATGACTTTATGGGCCACCTCCGGCGGGATCCGACCAGTTTCCTCGTGATCTTTCTCTGTCCTGACAGCTCGAAAATAGGACCGCAAGCTTCCAAGGGATTCCCGAGGTATAATCCCAAGGGGAGCCAACAGAGCGATTTGGTCAATAAATGCGCGTGCATAGGCCAGGTTCTGGGGGGTATCCATCGGAGTTGTGAACTGGTCCAAGGCCGTCGCCAAGGCGTCTGACCGGTGATCCGGAAGACGGGACAGTCGTGTTAGCAGTTCAATGGTCCGATTCGTGGACTCCGCAATGTGGGTCGAGGTGGCAGAGGTGTTGCCGTCGGCATAGTCATCCGTACAAAACAAATTATTCATGTCGATGGTGGCCTGGTGGGCGAGCGCCTGACTAAACGCCGGGTAGGTCACCGCCACCAGGTATGCCGTTCCCGTTCTCTGCAGGCCAAGGATGGCGTTTCTATCAGCGTAGATCCCATCCTCTCGCGTTCTATCCAAGCTTTGGCGCTGGATTGCGTCATAATCAATCGATCGACTCACCGACAACGGCGGAAGAAAAATGTTAAATTCATGAGTTTCGCCAGTAATCAATCTCATCGAAAATGTAACGTCAAATAGGGTCGCTCCACTCGAGAGAACTCGTGGTGAAAAGGTGATGGACGGGATCATGGCCACTTTACCCGGTTCAGTCGGAAATACAAACGTTTTCGCCGGCGCACCCAATCCAGCGATAGTGGGTTTAAATTCAGAAATTCGATCCGGTGAACGAATCGCGTCACGCGGAGATGACGGGGTGTCGGATACGGTATGATGCCCAACCACCGATAAATGATGGTCGGGAACTGAAATAATGCGCTTCATAAGACTCGCCTGTCCAATCAAATGTGTAATAGTCGTTGATTATCGTTTGGGAAACACAGGTCATAATAGGCAAAATCTTTCGCGATGTAAATTGTCAATTTCGCCCATTCATGGACTAAACTCTCTGAATTAGTCCCGTTTTTGATTCGGACTTCCCCGGGGAGCGACCCGATCCAGCCCCTAGTGGTAATGACAGATCCTCGATCGCCCATTTTACAACTTCAAATATGGCCCGAAAGTTAATACACTTCTCACCATGACAATGCGCGTCGGATCGTCAGCCACCAATTTCGGAAACAAAGTCGGAAAAATATCGGTTGAAACCGAGAGTTGGAACCGCATTTTAAAAACTGGCACCGTCAAAGTAGGATATGCCAACGAGCGCCCGTTCGCGTTCAAAACCAATGGAGGGTCCCCCATCCAAGGAGAATCCTGGGACATTGCCGATTGGGTCCTTCGAACGATAGGCATTCAGCGAATCGAACCCGTACTCACCGATTTTTGGTCATTAATCCCCCAGTTAAAAAACGGCGCCTACGACCTCATTGCTGCCGGATTTTACATCACGCCGATCCGATTTAGAGACATCAATTTTTCCTTCCCCACGTATCAAAACAAAGAAGGTTTAGTCGTGGCAAAGGGAAATCCGCTTCATCTGAAGACCTTCGCAGACATTATCCGGCACCCATTCGCAAAAATCGCCGTTCTATTCGGCTCGGCTACGGCGAGTCACATCCGGCTATATCACCTACCGCCAAGCCGTGTGATTCAATTTACCTCGACGGCCGAGGCCCTCTTGGGTTTAGCCAATCAGGAAGCCGACTTATTTTTGACCTCGTCGATTTCACTTCACAATGCGTTGGAAAATTCCCCCCATCCGACGATTGAGTTGGTGCCCGAGTTCCCCGGATTTATTGTCAACGGGCATCCGATGGTCGACTATGGGGCCTTTGGTTTTCGAAAAGACGATCACGAATTTCGAAACCGTTTCAATGCCGCCTTACACCCATTCATTGGGTCCGACGAACATCTGAAACGCGTGGCCCCCTACGGCTTTTGCCGACTCGATGTTCCACAACAATTGCCGATTGAAATTTTAAATATGGTGACGGTATGACACCCCCTCGGCCACACGTCGGCATTATCGGCGCCAGCAGCATGGGGACCCCAAGTTTAGTGGCCACGCTACGCCAGACAGATCACCCTGTAACTTTGATTACTCGCCGCCCCGAAAAAATCCGCAACCAATTCCCCGGAATTCCCGTCCGCCGGGCGGACATGCGACACCCCGAATCGTTAATTCCGGCCCTAGATGGCATTGATATTCTCCATATTGACCTTTCACTCGATCCGATCACGCAACCTTTCCATTTCATACCGGAACGAGATGGACTGGCCCAGATTATCGAGATCATCCCACATACGTCGGTGAAGCGAATCGGTTACGTAACCTCGCTGGTTCACCAAGTTCAAGATGGGGGGCTCGGCAACTGGTGGGTCTTCAAATTAAAACAGGCAACACTGCGCATGTTGGCCGATTCCAAGATCCCAACTACCATTTTCAAAACCTCAACCCTGATGGAAACAATCGACAAGGGCCCATTTTTACGAGGAAATCGATTGATTGTTCCAGACATCCAGCAACGGGGCACTTACTTTCTATCAGGCCGTGACCTTGGGCGCCAAATAAGTGCCGCCTATTTAATCGAGAATCCAGCCTCAGTTGAATTCACCCTACAAGGTCCCGAACGTCTCCTCCCGATAACGGCCGCGAGAAAATATGCGGCCAATCGAACCGATGTCGCCCTGAGTCCCGTCCGAATTCCAATGTGGCCCATCGAAATTGCTGGTCAATTTAATCGAGAGCTGAGGTATATGAACCAATTACTTCGAGCCCACTCAATGTTCGAGGAAAAATTTTGGGCAGAATCCACCTGGGCCACATTGGGCGCTCCTGAAATTACATTAGCCCAATACGCCCGCATGGCGTCCTCGGAGAGTGAATTGGATGGATACCATTAAATACGCTACACTGCGTGAAATATCCTGAATTGGGCCATTCAAATGCGTCACACACCGATTAAAACTATTCATCGAAACGTACATCGACAGTCTCTCCAGCACTCCACATTATGTGTAACGCGTGCCTGTAGCGTGGCTTTATTGGCCGTGGGGTTACTATTTCCTGGAGCATCCTGGGCACAGAACGAGCCCATATCAATGGTTCAAAATGAATTTATCAAACTAGTGGTCAACAATGGCATACAGGACAACGGCCGATTTGCAATTGAAACGACTGGCGGGGACCCCATTAACCCAGACGATGACAACAAAAGCCTCATTTATGGTCGGCCCATTCCATGGACGTCATACACCACGATTAAAATCAATAATCAGGAATTTATTTTCGGTGGACCCAGCATCAAACTGGCTAAACGGTCGAATAAGGACTTGAAGTACGGCACGTTTATCAGTCAAATCAAATCCAACGACACCATTTCAACCGTTTATGACTTTACCGGCATTCGGGTTACTCAAATTTTATCACCGATGCGAAATCCGACATCAAAAGTGAAAGATACCTGTCGCATCGAATACCGGATCAGCAATATTTCCACGGTATCCGCACAGGTCGGCGTACGGCTGATGCTGGATACAAAATTAGGTGATAATGACGCATCACCGTTTCGCATCGGGGATAAAGCCATTACAGGTGAAACCCGAATAAACCGATCCGACACAATGCCGTTTTGGCAAGCATTTGACAGTGTAAAAACTCCCAAAATAATCGCTCAAGGGTTACTCGAATCACCCGATGACGCGCTCACTCCTCCCGATACAATATTTCTATCGAATTGGGGGAACCTTTGCGACTCTCCGTGGACCCCGACCTACCTCGAAGGCCGAAGTTTTAAGCGCGATGGGGAAGAGGATAATGACACCGCGTTAGCCATGTATTGGGACCCCGTCGCCGTCCGACCCAATCAAACGGTGAGTGTAGCTACGGCCTATGGACTCGGCGGCTTATCGATTGCGGCCGGCGATTTAAGTTTGGGATTAACCGCTCCCGCGGACGCAGTGGCTGGGTCGCATCGCGAACTCTACATCCTCGCCTATATTACGAATTCCAGCGGATTCATTTCCTACGATACCACCGCGTCACTCGAACTTCCCAAAGGGTTTGGCTTAACGTCAGGAAAACTCAATGTATCGTTAGGAACACTCAAAGTTGGGGAAACGCGTCAAATTCCATTCAAAGTCAAACCACTCAATGCTTCAGCTGGAACTTGGCCCATCGTATTGAGAGTGACATCATCAACTTTAGCCTCAAATCATATTCAACGATTGATCAACGTGCAGGCACCTCGCCAAGCTCAAACATCGTTAACAATTTCCCCACAACCTGGGGAATTAAATCAATACGTCACCGCATCGTTAGTCGTGAAAAATGAAAACACCGCCCCGGTAGAGTCGGTAACGGCGGTACTTAGCTGCCCCCGTCAAGCATGGTTTGAAACCCCTACAAAATCCATCCCGATTATTCCGCCAGGAAAAACAGTGACATTAAACTGGGTGGTTGGCCCCCTTACCTCACCGACTACCCCTATCACGGTGTCTATCCAAAGTCTTGGAACGGACCGCGAGAGTTTAGCATCCACCGTAACAGTACCGCGCCGCGCAAGTGCCGTGTCCATTGAGCCCAGTCGCCGAACTTATGCTCCAGGGGAGTACGGATACGTAACGTTGATTGGGACTCCGGGCGCGACTATGACCGCTCACCTATCAGTGAGCGGCGACTCATTGATATTTCTTAGAGTCACTCCGGATGATTGGTATCACCCAACCGTACTAGAAATGAACGATCCGGCACGATCACTCGACATATCGTTACTAGCCATCCCCGAAAATAGGAGCGGATCGATATTACGGTGGCATTTTTGGGCCAGAAAAGAGGGGGAAACCCGATTTATTATTACCTCCAACGGAACCGAGGTATCCGTTCCAATCATCGTATCAAAGTCGCAACCCAAGGAGTCTAGCCAATGAAATCCCAGTACAACTACGTCACGTCACTACTTATCGTTTCAGTGATTGCGTTTTATTCCTCGCCTCTAGTGGCCCAGAACATTAAAGATGTCAGCACCTCAGACCCTGGATATGCCGCCGTTGAGAACGCAGTAAAGTTAGGATATTTACCACTCAGCACCGATAACTCGTTTCAAGCGGATACCCCAGTAACGCGTAAGGAATTAGCGCTAATTCTCGACAAAATTCTCTCTGGAGATCCAAAAACTGAACTAACAAAGGCTCAATATCAAGAACTACTCGCATTATCAAAATCATTTAAGAATCAAGCGATCCAATTCGATACTATTCGCACTACTTTATCCGATCGACAACTACGCTTAGATGACGATCAAAAAGCGTTACAGTCCGATGTTTCGTCACTCAATATGTCCGTTATAGATACTCAAAAAAGTGTATCACTGATTAAATCGAGTCTGTCTAAGTCAGATACAGAGGCGTCGGAAATTGAGAAAATCAAAAAAGAAAATTCAGAACAACATTTATCAATCTGGGTAGCTATCGCACTTTCGTTAGTCCTCGGCATTATTAAATAATGGCACCTGTCAATTTACCGACAATTAACGTCATTGATACGATCATAAAGAACAAATCCATCGCACACTGTTATATTTTGACCGGTTCGCCGACATCCTTTCGCCAAGATTGCCTTACCTACTTCGACCAAAAGCTCCACGGAGACATTCCCTCACCGAGTGATTCGCTTACCGTTTTCGAGTCAGGAAGTATCAAAATTGACAGTGTACGAACATTACTTGATCGCATTAAATATGGGCCAAGCCACTCCCAATACCTTACGGTGGCGATACCCGAGGTCCAGCAACTGACACCCCAAGCCGCGAATGCCTTGTTAAAAACACTCGAATCGCCACCTGAAAACGTCATATTTTTATTATCAGCCCCCACCCCATCCCTTGTACTCCCTACTATTCTATCGCGTTCATGTCTCATACACTGTCACCCAGTATCCGATCAGGAACTCCGACCGTGGCTCCGTGAACACGGGGTGTCCGAGAACTGGGACGCGGCACCCAATACCGTCATACACGCGATTCAGCAAGGAATCTCAATCCCTGAAACAATGCCCACCATCTCGGATTTACGTAATAGTACCCTCGGTAATCGATTGGCAATGTGTCAACCCATTGGAAAAACAAAGGACATCATCCTGCTAGGAATGTCAAAATGGATTGAGGAACTATCTGCCCAGCTACGATTCTCGACAAACGCCCAAGAGCGATTTTCGGTAATAAAGACGCTTGATTTTCTAGTCGAAAATATTCTCCACTTGCGATATAATCCCAACCCTCGGTTGTTTCTTGATCGGATCCTGATGTCCCTTTAGATCCTGAAGCAAGCCTCGCAGTGTTCCATTCATAGGTAATAGAGGGAAGTTCAGATGTCTGACTGTCTGTTTTGCAACATAGTTAAGGGACACATTCCAGCAAAGCGACTGTTTGAGTCAGAATCGGTTCTTGCGTTTTTAGATATCGATCCAAAAGCCCCCTCTCATGTACTTGTGATTCCGAAGGTACATCTCGCGAACGTCATTGAGCTGTCGAAGTACGCCCCAAGTCTTAGTTTTGAGTTAATGGATGCGATCGGATCTATTGCGTCAACTCTCAACCTGACTAGCGGCTTTCGAATAGTTTCTAACACCGGAGATGATGGCGGACAAACCGTACACCATCTTCACTTCCACATCTTGGGCGGACGACCAATGGGTTGGCCTCCCGGATAATTAACAAGGAGTGATCCGTTCATGGTAATGCAAGAAAAACGTCCCGGCGAATCAATTGATTCAGTATTGCGAAAGTTCAAGCGCAAAATGAAATCTGAGGGCATTCTTCAAGAATTAAAAAAACGTGAATACTACGAAAAGCCATCTGAAGAAAAAAAGCGATTGGCTAAGGCCGCAAAACGGAGAACCGTCCAACAACAGCGCGCCGACGAGCTGTAAATTACCTATCGACACTGGTGGACAGCGTCACCGTTTCCACCAGCTATCGTTCACTTAATGGGTATTTAATTCGTGGTAGTCAGTAAACTTCACGTGACAGTTTTTGATCGATATATCGCGGGGCAGTACCTCTGGCCATTCATCATTGCCATTGGTGCATTTGCTCTTATTGGTGTAGTTGATATTATCTTTTATTTGATCGAATTGTCAGTGTTATCAGGCATATCCTTTATGACTGTCGTGGAATTAATCATATATAAGCTCCCGGCATTGCTTGTCCTGTTTGCCCCGGTTGGCGTTCTATTTTCAATAATGCTCTTGCTAGTTCGGATGATAAAAGATAGTGAATACGTTGTCCTTGTCACATCAGGCGTCTCAGTGAGGCGGATAATCGCCCCCCTTCTCATCTTATCCATTATCACGAGCGGCGTCGCCTATTTCACAAACGAACAGTTAGTTCCTTGGACAAACCAAAAATCTGAAGACCTAATCGCCCGCGAAATCGATCGAAAACCACCACCGGAAATTGCGGAAAAGGTAGTGTTCAAAGGAACCGACGATCGATTTTTCTACGTTGATCAAGTCAACCGAAAAACGGGTGTAATGAAATCCGTCATTGTATTTGAGACGACACCACAATATCCTCGAATTGTTATTGCCGACAACGCCCAATGGGGGATTAATACATGGCACCTGTGGAATGGGAAAATTTTCGAATTCAACTCGAATTCAGACCTTGAATACACCAGCCGGTTTTCTCATATGAAAATCAATGTCTTTCAAACCCTGGATATGCTTGATGTTACTCATAAATCCGCGACAGAGATGGATTCACGAGAACTAAAATCTCGGATTGCGTCACTAGAGAAAAGCGGCATTCCGACCCATACCCTACGAGTCGAATACGGTATAAAACAAGCGATTCCCGCCGCTTGCCTTGTCTTTGGAATTATTGGAATTGCATTCTCGTTGTGGTTTATTAAAAGTGGTAAGGACTGGTGGGGTGTTATTATTGCCATTGGAGTCGCATCCGCCACAGTCATGATATACTTTTTTACCTTAGCCGTTTCCCGGGCATTGGGAAAAGGCGGCTCGGTGTCCCCATTTTGGGGAGCATGGGCCGCCAACATCCTATTTGGCAGCATCGGGACAGCACTTCTATATACTAAAATGACGCGCAGATGAACCATCAAGATACAATTACACTAACCAAAAACGACGATTTCAGGATTGGGATTGATGCCGTTAGCCGAGGAGATATGGCCACTGCGTCTGAGAAATTAAGGCTACTGATCCATCATTCACCCAATGTCCTACCGGCTGTGATTACCCCTCTCACCCAATTATCAATCCAATCCGAAAATCCAACACCGATATTATTTTTAATCGCCGACTTATTTTCGATTTGTGGATATTACACCGAAGCCATTCAGGAACTCGAGGAAATTCTGGATATTGACCCGAAAAACAATGGTGCCTACCAGCTTTTAGGCCGTATTTGGTCTCGGGCTCCAGGCCATTCAGAAGTTGAAACGATCTTCGAAAACGCCATAAAAAATGATATTTTCGATTCTGCCGTTTTAGATGTGTTGCCCAAAATGTATATTGGACAATTTGAATATGGAAAATCAGTCGACCTATTTAGAAAATTAGTCGGCAGGGATCCCTCGGCCGTCCATTACCGATGCACCTTAGCCAATTTGTTATCCAAATCGAATCGGATTGATGAAGCCATTGAAGAATTCGAGCAAATACTACTTATTTCACCCCTTCACGCGAGTAACATTGCGGTACAACTTGAAGAGATGGTTCACATCGCGCCAGACAACATCAGTCTCCGGAAAACGTTATTTAACGTATACTGCAAAATATGCCAGCCCGACGAGGCGGTAACGCATCTAAAAATCCTCACAGAATGGCATCCTAGCGAAGTATTGAGCGTCATCGAACTCCTGGAAAAGGCATCCCAGCTGTTTCCTGATTCGTCACTAATTTGGTGCTCGCTGTCGCGTACATTGGTTTTAAATCAACAGTATTCCCATGCAGTGATGTATCTTCAAAAAGCATTTGAATTACCTAAAAAACCCCACCTCGATGAAATTATAAATATTACGGAACGTATTCTAGAATTGTTTCCAGCCCAGGTATTCGCCATGCAGTTACTATCTGACATTGCCGTATATGCTAACGACTATGAGCGGGCGTTAGATTCATTAGAAGGAATGACTCAATTCGACTTACAAGATATCGAATCAATCCAACAGCGCCTTTCCCGAATTATGGAACTCAATCCGACATCGGCTCACAGATGTCATTTTATTCGTGCCAAACTACTATACAATCAGCGACACCTTGATCAAGCCATCATTGATGCTCAACTGTTAATCGGTACCGAACTTGAGATATCCGGATTATTATTAACGGCACAAGCCTACCAGTCCAAAGGTGACTTTACAAAAAGCGAATCAACGTTATTTAGAGGATTAGAATTAGAGCCATATCACCCGGAACTCCACCACCAATTACGAGATAGTAAAGCCAAATATATTGAGACAATTACGTCTAATACCGATTCGACGGCTGCGGATCACATTAATCGCGGTATTGCCTATATGATTCAGGGCGATTACTTCCTAGCATTGGAATTTCTACAAAAAATATCTGACGATGACATAAACTACGGATTAGCTCAAATTATCATCGGCCGATGCTTTCTGGATTTGGGCCGTTATGACCAATCACTCAATCACCTACAGCGATTAATAATGACCGTGGACAACACCCTTCTCAACCACGTCAAATATTTAATTTCAATAAATTACTTCTGTCTTGGAGAGATTCCAAAATGTATTGAAACATTAGAATCCATCTTGGAATTTGATATAACTTACGGAAACGTACAATCAATCCTAGCGCTCTTGAAGCAAGAAAGCATGCTAGCTTACCGCGTAAAAGCCGTATCAGCATCACTAACACCCGACCAACAGCTAGTCGTGTGTGCTATCCGAAATTCTGACAATGCGCACAGCCAAACACTTAGCTTCGCACACCCGCACAATAACGCTGGAGTGGATTATTTATTCAAACATCAGTATAAAGCGGCGGAAGATGAGTTCCAACTCGCATTGCAGATGGACCCAAATTTAACTGTAATCTACTGTAATTTTGCAATCCTCAAGCTGGCCCAGCGAAATATACAAGACGCCCTAGCGTTAATTCGTCGCGCCGAAACAATCAATCCACATTATGACCAATGTCACATCATTCGGGGATTAATTGACTGCTTGGAGAATCGGTTGGTTGATGCTGAACAGCAATTTCAATCCGCGTATGCAATAAGTGCCACGAACTACATCACGCTGCTCAATCTAGGCGATATTTATTACAAACAGAAAGACTTAAAACCAGCATTCGAATTTTGGAAAAATACGTCAGATATGGCTCCAATACCACACCTTCTCCATCATCGAATGGGCTATCTTATTCCAGTCGATGAGTATCTGACACGCTGGAAAGACCAATTTGAACGTCACATCAACCTAGAGCTTGTTTAGACATCTACAAATGTTCGGCAAAACCGTACTATTTGTTCTTATTTTTCTGGGCTTTATGTCCGTGCTCGCTGCAGACGACACAAACGTTACGATTACTGGTGAATTACTTAAATACAGGGAATCCGATCACAAGGTAATTTTAGAGGATAACGTAACAATTCAATTCGACAGCGCGACAATGATCGGCGGGGATAGCTTCGAAATTGATACTAGTTCAAATATTGCAGTTAGCACAGGCACAGTTACGATAAAAAACGGAGCCGAGTCATTTAACAGCCAAGGAATAAAAATCAATCTCGATACTCAAGAATCGTCACTGTCAAACATTGACGTTTCCATTACCCCGATAGATGGTCAGCGCCCAATTTTTGCAACTATAAAATCAGCCACCCACAAAAATGGGCACTACTATGGCGAAGAATCGCGGTTCACGACCTGCGATCAATCATCCCCCCATTACTGGACGTGGAGCCAATATTTCGACTACGAACCCGGAAGCCACATTTTTAGTGTGAATCATTTTATATACATGCCCATCTTAGGGATCCCCTTCGGACTATGGACCCCGCTCTATTACTACCAGGTGGGAGAACGCCAACTAATCTGGAATAATCCGACGATTGGAAAACGCGACATCAACGGATGGGGTTGGTTCGTACAAAATACGATCGATTATGATCTAGAAAACAATAAAAGCTCAAGCATCTACTTGGACTGGTATGAATTTCAAGGGATCGGTTTGGGTGTCCGACATAACTACACATTTGAAAATCTAACCGGCGATCTTTACGTTTACCATCTAAAAGAGGAGGGATTCAACTTAAATACCGATAAAAAATCACTCACATTTACTTGGCCAGAAGGGCCGTTTACTCTAAAAGGAAGCCTCGACTCGATGGACGGAGAACGCCTAAACTCGATCGGTAGGGAGGCCCATGACTATCAGGATTTTGGATTAACCTATTCCGATATTGGAGAAAATTACACAATTGGATATTCAAATCGGAGGGACTATACGTCACGAGTCGGAAATAAAAGCATTTCGGTTGACTATAATTTTAACGGATCCCGGTTAGTTGAGTTCTCAGCCTCGGAAAAAACGTATGATGCCATTAAAGCCTATACAAACCTGGCTCATTTGGGAACAAAAATCGATTTACCAAATCGCTTACAATGGGCATTCAATACCGATTTTTCACGGAATTCACAATCGAGCGGCGTTGACGATCAGCTGGGAATCAACACGACGTTTACTCAGCGATGGGCACCCAATTTTTACGGTACACTATCGACTAATTATGAGTGGGATATCGACGGGGACACCGTAACCAGTGATGTCACACAATGGACAAATAAAGTATTTGCCTTGCCCAAGCTAACCATAAACTATATCAATAGCGATTGGCTTCCGATTCCAATGACCTACGACCTCACCATCGCCCGGTTGTTGGAATATAATTACTTTTCGGCGCAAAAGGCTTTACGAACATACCCGAATAGCGGCGATTTTGGGTTAGAACCCAACACGATTATGATTAAAGCCAGCACGAGCCACGAGGCATCGGGGCTTCCCTTAATCGGAACAGTAAATACCCAGGTTGCCTACTGCCAAAATGTATTTAAAAACCCGGGCCGAAGCTGGAGTGAGAGCGATGCCGGCTACACGTTATCGTTGAGCGAAACCTTTTCCAGTGTCCATTTTGGATTCATTAAAACCGAAGGGACCTACACAAACCAATTTGCACCAAATACCAACAACTCCCCTTATCTATCGATAAATTTAAATAATACGCAAAAAAATCTTATTGAGGGCAAAATAAAATTTTTTTCCGAGGACCCAAAACAACCAACGAATAAAACGTGGTGGTCTCACTCAAGCCAATATAACTGGCTGACCGCCCGATGGGATATTTACATCACTGAAATTGGTGCAAGCCAGGATGAATTCTCTGGGACTATTCGATCGGGAAAAAAACTCAACCCCCAATCATTTGAATTAGAAAACCCCTATCAACCAATTGACGTTAATCTGAAGTACATGCCGACTAAAAATATTTCTGTCGACTATGGAATCTCGTTTGAAGGCAATGACATAATTACTCGGTCAAAAAGTACGGTACTTCAATCCCGAATAAACACCAGTTTCGTTCTCGACACTACTCCGGAATATCAATGGGAAATTCAGGCCACACTCAGGTACAATACATCGGGTCAAACCGGAAGTTACGATTGGAATCGATACGAATTAGAGAGCCTTTCTATAGTAAAGCAAGATCACTGCCGCACGTTCCGTTTCGAATACAATAAACTTGCGAATGAATATTCATTTCAATTAGCAATTAATGCATTCCCCGACGACAAAATAAGCGTGAAGCGAACAAAGGATCAGTGGAAATTCCAAGGTGGGTATTTAAATGATACAGCTCAAGAACGTCTATAAAATATGGCTAATTTTCGTCATGCTGGCATCAACGGGGTGTTCGCGAACGATTACATCCAAATCGATTGTGTTGAATATTCGTATCACCCTCACGTGTGACGGTCCGATAGACTTTAACAAATTTAACTATTACCTGTTTTTTTCAAAATCAGGTGGCATCAAGTTACCAGCTAATTCATCGCCATTTCTATACTTCCCAACTCCCGGACGCACCTTCAACCAAGACTATTTAATCCAAAATTATGGCGGCCTTTTAAATTACTATAATTCATACTATTCAACATGGTCAGACTACATGGTGTTATCATACCAATTAACCAGCTTGTATCAATCCGGTGGAAGCCAATTCACAGCGCCTACCACTACTCAAAATGGCCAACTCGTCATTGCTACTGACAATTTTTTCTTTCCTCCAAAATCCGGTTTTAGCCCGACGGTTGAGGTAATCGGCAATACAATAACCATTACATTTCCGGCCGATCAAATTGCAGCTACGGTCGAAAAAAACACCAACACAAATCTTGAAGGGTACGATTCCGGTGAATTTAGAGATTGCCTCGCCGCTCCCGTTACCATCACTCTAGAACAAAACAATACGATCTATCTACCCCAAAGTGACTCCGCCGAACCCGCTATTAAATCTGGATCGGACCTAATAGGATGCCGAATACAAATATTATAAACAAAATCCATTTGCCATCATTAGCCGCCATTATTCTCGGGATAATTGCGAATGCCCCATTCCCACCATTTAATTTTGGATGGACATCATTTTTTATTTACGCCCCAGTAATATCATTGCTATACACTTCAAAATCGATGCGGGAAGCGGGGTGGATCGGCGGACTATTTGGCCTTGGATTCATGGGGGCCTATCATTTTTGGATGTTTTCGCTGGATCTTTTTGCACCAATCTGGGCAATTTTTCTGCTTTGGGCGGCATTTATCGCGTACTTAGGCCTATTCTACGCAGCAACGGGCGCGATTATTTACTGGTGCCGACACCGTGCAAGCTCATGGTATCTTACCCCAGCCACATGGGTATCATTTGAATACCTCCGCCAGCTGGGACCGATTGGGAACCCAGCGGGTATCGTCGGATACGGGCTGACCGATTTCCCTCATTTTGCAATTGTTGGAGCGTTAGGCGGAGTATTCTTAGTATCGTTTCTGATCATCATGATAAACGCCACGATCGCCGAATCGAGACTTATTCAAGGCCGCAAGTCCCTGTATCCAATCGGTGTTGCGACACTGATGATTCTCATGTGGCGATGCGTAATCAGCCCACTAAGTCACACCAATCCGCCTCACACGGCCCCACCCATAACGGTAACCCTTATTCAAGGAAATCATCCCCAAATGGACAAATTTACGCCCGCCCTATGGCACCACATTCAGCAAGACTATATCGGATTAACCCAAACATCCCCCGAAAATTCCCTGATCATCTGGCCAGAGACCGTTACCCCAACGCTAATGCTGAACAATTATCTATTGATGCACCAACTAAAATCAGTATGTAACCAAATCAACTCAGAAATAATTCTTGGAACACCGGTTGCCCAAAATCACAATTTTTACAATGCCGCGATTCAAATCACACCCAGCGACACGCCCAAAATCGTTTACCAGAAATCAAAATTAATGCCTTTAGGAGAATATTGGCCGCTAAGACCGCTATTTTCAATAGCGGGGCTTGAAAACATCCTCACAACCGACTACACATCCGGCCAACAGTTCCAGCCACTCCACCGATGCCGAACTAATCACATAATTGGTATAAGTATCTGCCTCGAATCAATGTACTCCGCCCCATTCAGGCAACAAACGGCTCAAGGGGCACAATTATTAGTAAACATTGCAAACAACGCCTGGTTTGGATCTAGCTCGGCCGCTTACAAGCACGCCCAAATGACACGGTTTCGGGCCATAGAAAATCAACGTTGGGTACTGTTGTGTTCCAACACCGGCATCACCCAAATGACATCACCAATGGGCCAAAACTACCATATCACACCCAATCGGACTGGAGTCTTAACACGTACACTCCGCCCAATTACACCAATGACCCTGTACACACGATATGGGGACTGGGTTATTTGGCTGAGTTTGGGATTAGTGGCGTTCCGAATTCTTCTTTTAAAGAAGAAGCCTCGACTAAATTAACCAAAAATACTACCGCTAATGCCCACGGGATCAGATGAAAAGCCGAACCCTGAATCGGGTTCGGAAGCTTGGGACGTTAGATTCTCATCCTCATCACTCCCTACCAGAACTACACGCTCATATACCTTTGAGAACACGGAATCAGACAAGGGAACTTTTTCTACTTTAATAGGAGCCAACAGTTCCCGATACTCATACGAAAAACTATCGACTATTGCCAACTTCAATGATTCATCCAAGCGACTTAAAACAAATGCGCTAATCTGAGGTTTTTCTTTCATTAATAACCCAGCAATTGCATCAGGAGATCGAAACCTTGGACCTTCAACGGAGGAAACCGGTTCATCCGCTGACGTCGCCGAACCGAGGGCATCATCACTAGATTCAGAAAAACCAAAGCTAGAGAACGACGAATCTTCACTATCAATACCGTTTTGAAATGATCCCAACCCCTCCACTTCAGCGCCAGAAAAGACTGGTGAAGCCACTTCCCGGGCACGATTTACTCGATCCATTACCTCTAAAATCAAGCCCGAAATTTCGGACTGCGACGCTCGGGGACTATCTCCGATAGTAGCAGTCAACATTGTGGCATTTTGCGGTGATAACAGACTCAATACAGCCGTGGCACGGTCACCTAACATCGACAACAAAAGCTTGGCCTTATCTTGACCCGAAAGCATAGCTACGCGGCCCTCCCACTATCAGCAGTAATCCAATCTTCCATAATTTTAGCTAATATTTCTGGGTCAGTTGCCGCCACATCCCGAACTTGGTCAAACCGACGCTCGCGGTCTATTTCACTTTGCAAATCCTGAAAATCGGTAGATCGCGTAGAATCGCTACCCATCAAATTAATGGGCTCCGATGGGGTAGCCCGCTGCCTCCGCCTAAGCAAACGAATGGTTCCGAGTGTAAAGAGCCCCATTGACGCGACAGCCGCCGCACCCAGCAACCAGTATTTCATGTTTTTCTTAGCGGACATTATCGCTTCAAGCTTTCGCCGTTCCTCAGGGGTCATAATACTAAAGTCAGCGCGATTTAAAATAATCACATCTCGCCCTCTTACGTACCCTACCGAGGCTGCTAAGGTATTAAAAATTTGTTTCTTTGTGTCGTCATTCAAATCAATATCTTCACGGTTATTATCAACAACTATACTTGTCGTAATCCGTTTGATGTCGACGATTTCACCATTCTGTAATGGGCCCAAATCCGTCGTCAACGCTATTTTAAAACTTCCTAACGGTAAGACCCCAACCAACTGTTTTGTTGCCCGTTCAATCAACGTCTGCTCATATTTCTCTTTGGCTTGATACCATTGGTCAACCTGTTGGAAATCAGGAACAATGGGACGGGCATTTTCTGGCGCAGCCACATCCTCAATAGAATTTCGGGAGGGCTCAATCGATGATTCGGCGCCACCGGAGCCGGACTCACGAGCGGCCATTCGTTCAAAAATACCATCGGATAAATTTCGACCTCGCGAATCAACGACCGTTACATTCTCAGGCTGAAGATTTTCGACAGAGTTCGCCACATATTGGATAATTGAGAAAACGATTCCGTCAGTTAATTTTCCTCCTGCAATGGGAATCAAAATGATCGCCGCAGTAACCGGAGGTTGGGTAACGGCAAACAATCTCTGCTCAGGAAGGACAACCTTTACCTTACAATTTTGAACAACCTCGATTTGCTTTATCGACTTTTCAATTTCGCCCTCGATTGCTCGAACATATCTCACACGTTTATCGAACTCAGTCACCCCAAGAGTTTGCCCACTATCCAAAAGCTCATAGCCTTGAGCCGTTCCAGACGGAACTCCCTTCGCTGCCAACAGCATTTTGGCCTCTTCCATTCGGTCTTCGGGAACGGAAATCTGGAAATTTTTTCCATTTTGAACAGTACGAAAGGAAATGTCCGCTCGGCTCAATTCTTGCAATACATCCGATGCCTTATCCGACGTTAACTGACCAAATATCACATCGTACTTCGCATTTTTGGCTTTCTCTCGAGCCTCTTCCTTTTTTTTCTCTAAAAGGGCAGCAGGATCGACAGGTTTCGGTGTCGAGGAAGGCCCCCAGAGCAAGTAGCCAGCGGTAATAGCCGACGCTCCAACCAGCGCCACAACGATAGTCGCAACACGTCGACCAGAAAGTAAACCTGAACTGGATCGGCGGGAAGGTGCGCCTAAATCGGAATCGACACCCTCTTCGTATTCTTCAACTTCGGCCATTTACATTCCTGAAAAAAAATTTCACGGGTTATACCTGCATATTCTGAATTTCTTTAAACGACTGGGTCACTTGATTTACAAGCGTCACTGAGAACGATAGTGCCACACTTACCTTCGCCTTTTCAACCATAACTTCCTCGAGGGAGGCTCGGCCTTGCGCAAAATCAACCATTTTCAAGTCAGATTTACGCTCCAAGTCCGAAACTTTAAGAAAAAAATCAACGGCTTTATCAATAAAGAACTGAAATGGCGTAATCCCCAATCGTGGCGCAGAACCCGCCCCTGATTCAGTTACTGGCTGGCCGAATGGCCGTTGAAGCGTCTCATCTAGCGCTTGCCGATTCGGATCAACCCCTGTCGGCGGCGTAGGAGGCTTACCGGCTCCTGGAACAGGCTGAGCTGGCGCTTGAGCAAGAGTCCAATCTGACACCGATGTTTTTTGCGCCGGGGTGACTAAAGGCTGACCTTTGCGGTCAAATTTATCAATCGTGGGATTGAACTCATCCTCAGGAATAATTTGGGAAAAAAATTGAGATGCCATTTCGGGAGACAGCTCTTCAACGACGCCAGCGGCATGGGACTGCTGAATTTGGGCACTTTGAGTTAAGGCTTCATTGAACAACTGTTTAAATTTTCCACTTGAATCAGAGACCGACGCGGATTGAGGGGGCAAAACCGAAGCTATAGGATTGGACGTTTTAACAGCTGAAATCATACTTACTCCTTACTTTAACGCGTCGATCGCAGTTTGATACAGGGCCTTACCGGTCTTAAACGCAGTCACGTTCGCCTCATACATACTCTCTGTATAGTTCAAATTGGTCATTTCGTCCGGCAGGTTCACATTTGGAAACTGCAGGTAGCCGTCATCGTCCGACTGAGGGGTGGCGGGATCTAAATATCGTGAAAACGGCTCATTACTTTTTTCAATGGATTTGACCCGAACCCCGTCAGAAGTCGGCTCTAAAACTACGTAACGTTTTTGATAAGGGAGCCCCGTCGACTCATCTTTTAACGTCAGTATATTCGCTATATTTTTAGCCGTTACTGCTAAGCGTACACGTTGAGCAATAATACCGGATTCGCTATACCGCAGTGCCGAATCGAGCCCCTGACCATTCACAACAGAAGCAATTACCAGACTAAAAGCACCCGCTAAAATAATATGTTTCATTATTTACCCAAGGTCACAATCCGTTGCAAACTATCTTTTTTGTTTTTCCACATGGTCATAAGCGCGGTATCCGTACGATTATTGTCCGACATCCGAGTCATGACAAATTCAACAATGACTTCACGGGTATAAGTTTTATCGGGTAGCATCGCAAGGAGATCAGCCTGATCACTCGGAGGTAAATATTTAAACGGATCAAAATCAGGAGTGGCCAAATTTGCAATTATAAACGAGTAAATCGCGTGTCGCTGAGCACGCTCATATATTTGTTGCTCCACTACATAATAAGGATCACTGTAAAACAAACGATCAATTGACTGAGGCAACGCGATGACTGAACTCCCAATAAGGAAAGCACCCAAGGTCAAAAGAATTTGGAATACAACCGATTT
Organism: bacterium; assembly: GCA_010028705.1. Classification (GTDB taxonomy): domain Bacteria; phylum Margulisbacteria; class Marinamargulisbacteria; order SXXA01; family SXXA01; genus RHAI01. The sequence goes on along the minus strand of RHAI01000017.1, from coordinate 27 downwards.
ATTGTCCATAATACCCCCTTATTTAAC
>RHAI01000160.1 GCA_010028705.1 bacterium | reverse complement strand
TGACCTCAATCGATGTGCCATTCATTGCCACGACGACATCGCCCGGTTTGAGGGCCTTTCCAGAAGGCATATTTTCGGTGAGTGGAATCACCGCCGTTACATTCACTGGGGCATTCAGTTCACCCAGGAGGCGCATCGCGGCCATCACCGCGGCGGCACCCGACATATCCGCCTTCATGTCACTCATTCCTTTTCCAGGCTTTATTGAAATTCCACCCGAATCAAATGTAACCCCTTTTCCAATCAACGCGATTGGGGCGCCGTCGGTTATTGGGCGATACCGGATGACCAACAGGGCCGGATCCGCCGACGACCCTTGAGCGACGGCTAAAAAAGCCCCCATGTTATGCCGTATCGCGTCTTTTTTTGTCACGACCTCTAATTCAATTGTTTTTGATTTTTTAAATTCCCGTTCGGCGATCGACACAAAGTGGTCTGGGGTAAGATCATTCGATGCCATATTGGCCAAATCACGCGCTAGACAGGTTGCATTACCGAATCGTCGTCCTCGGTGGGCCATTGTCAAGATCGCATCCGCATCGGTTGGTGTCGACGTGACAATCGATATCTGGTTCAGTGCCAATACGTTTGGGGTCGACCGATAGCGATCAAATCGATAACTTCCCATCACGATACCTTCGACAATGGCGGATGCGGCCCACTCGTGATTAACCGAATCGGTGAGATCATCAATCGCAATAATCACGTGATTCGCGTGAGATAATTTTTTGATCGCGTTACCGGACGCTTTACGCAATTCGTCGAGTCCAAATGACTGTATGTCACCCAAGCCCACAATGACGGTTACAGTGGAATTGGCGAGACTCGGCATGACGAGCACGTCGTTGAGTTCCCCCTTAAACCCCGACTGACGGACCAATCCGTCCAGCGCATGTCGATCGACCCACTGAATCCGCGTTCCGATCGTGTCACAGTGGTCTTTAAATACAAATTGAATATGGGCATCGGCGGATGAGATGGCAGTAATATCGGTCAGTAGTTCAATGTGCATGGTCATGGCCTCCGAAGGTAATCTATGGGATGGTGCCGTGGAGCGCCCGTTGGCTCCCGTACGTCACGTAGGATAGCACACCCACGATTAAGCCAAGCTAGTATTTGATGATGAAATTTACAACACGATAGGGATCCAAAACGTTATGGGCACTGCTACTTCCGGCGGCGTCGGTGGTAAATGTATGGGAATGATTACCCGAATTGTCGGTGGTATGGTAATACACGTATCCATGATTATCAGAATCAGAACCACTCTTGGATCCCTCCCACCCCCAATTAGCACCGTTGTTTTCAGCAAAATAGTAATCCGAAAATCCGTGATTATGGTCACCATTTGTCGACGTTGTCCCGGTATGCTGGTGGGCGGGCATTTCCGCGACCGATAAGGTGTGATTTACCTCACCGCCGCTGGCGTTTAATGACGCAAATGTACCCGAATCAGCTTTACCTACTGGGTTTCGGCCCCGCATATCTGGCACATTAAAGGTTCCACCACTTCCGCCATAGGTGTAACTAATCACGGCAAATAAATCGGCATATGATCCTGTGCTTAATCCCTGCCCATCACACATTAGCCAGCCAGCGGGAGCCGTTGATCCAGCAAACATGGTGATGGTGCCCACCGGGGCCACATATCCGGTGACATCTTTGATACGACCGGATACTTCTAATTTTTCACTCGGGGCCGCTGTTCCAATCCCCACTTTGCCCCCACCAGTAACCATTTGGATATTTCCACCATTATCCGTATTTAATTCCAGGGTCCCTGTACCTGCACTTCGAACCTGAAAATTTAAATTTGTGGGGACCAATGAACCCCAAGGGTATAAAGTCCTCCGTGCATTTGAATTTACTTGTAAGTCACCACTCTCCATAATAATGTTTCCAGCAACGTGCGCCGTTCCATTCACATCCAGTTTGTAGGCTGGAG
>RHAI01000159.1 GCA_010028705.1 bacterium | reverse complement strand
GCAGGAGCCTCCATGATGGCGATGCATGGATCGAAGGGCTTTCGAGGCCGAAAAGGTCGTAGTAGATCTTGTTCAGCAGCGTCTCGCTCTCCCGATAGATCGGGTCGTGCTTATTCGATCGGATAAAGGCGAGGGCGCAGTTGAATGAACAAAAGACCCCGTCGCTGACATAATAATCTCGCTTCTGCAGTGCGACCATGACGCTGCCGGACGCGTTATCCGGGATGCTCTTGTCCACATTTTCACGGAGAATGTGCGTGTCATGCGTAATCTCCGAGTGGTACTGCTTGTGCAACCGGTTCGGAACATAGCTTATGGGCGCACTTATCGGTCTGTACGGGAAGGGGTGGCGACACCAGAAGCAGTGAAGGATCGATGTCTCACCAATCTCATCATGGGTCGTCATGGTGGACACACAATGGTGCTCCCGCTTCGACTCATCCAGGAATGTTATCGACACGAATTCCTTGTTCTTGAGCACGGCCGGGATGCTCCCCTGATCCATCAATGACGTCGCCACATCCACGATATGAGGGACCTTCTCCATCCCGTCATGGACAACCCGTATCGTCGACCCCATCATTGACGATTTGCCGGCCGGGATCTTCTTCGCATGCGTATCACAGGCATCATCCAGCCTCACAGCATTCGGAGGCACAACCTTCTTGTTCAGGTTAAAATCGATCGAGAACCGGTACTTGTCATCAATCATGACCGGATCGATATTCTTCAGCACAAAATTCTTGCTATTCTTGACCGCCATGCTTCTTTTCAACAAACCTTGTATCCACAACCCTTCATTTTTTTAAATCAATGAAACATTCAGTTGAGTTTTGGATGGGTCTCTTATGGAAGGAGTCTGCTTCCATTTTTAAATAAATATTTGTTTATAAAAAATGTCGCAGAGCAAGCGATCGACCAGGCGTCAGGGCAGCACAGGTGGGGGAGCCGGGCGTCGGACAAGTGGTTCACCCACGCATCTATACACTCCATGTTATTCAAAGGGGATAATGATAGGACCGTCTCCGATACCCAATGCCGGGATGGGAGTCATTGCGACGGAGGACATCCCCCCTCACACAGTCGTCCTTATAGAACGATATGACCCTGATCTGCTGAATCAGTATATATCAAATAACTTATTGGTGGCATTCAAAGATCAGCGACCACACCACATGACAAATAACAGACATTACACAAAATATACGTATGATTGGATGGGACCCGGTTCTGCACTATTTGTCCCCGGAATCGCATTCTTTAATCATGACAATGCCGACACCAACTGCGCCTTTCTCCTATCACCAAACGCAACGATGCTTTTATCTGAGTATCTTCCAACGACTCCATTAAAGCCGATAATTGTCATGACACTAAGGCAGATAAAAGAGGGGGAAGAGCTCACCATGAATTATTATCCGCGAACGATGGGCTTCAAGTCATTGAAGGACAGGATGAAGGAGTTGAATATTGGACATGGGGCCATTTGGAAGCACAAGGTGAAAAAATCAGACGAAAAACGATATATACAGCGCCTCAATGAGCTGAATGACAACGGAAAACTGGCAATGTCATTAATACGAGAATTTGACCAGACCGAGAAGAGGGTCCGTGGATATCTTTCAAAGATATACGATAATGATGGCCGTTCCACTCCGGAATATATCGATACGTTCGTGCATGCTATTATAATGTTTCGAGTGATAGCAGCTATTAATCTGAGTTATGCGTCCACAACTCACGGACTTACCGAGCAACAGATTGACCAAAGGCTAAGGAGAAATGATGAGCTGATAATAAGCGTGCTTGAATCGAATTTTGATTGCACGATTGATGAGCTGAAGCAGGCGTTTGCAAAACTCAAGGCGGTGCTAGCAGACATTGAGATACACGGACCCACATCGTGCACACGTCCATACCAACATGTTGATCAATCACAATCCCTGCTT
>RHAI01000158.1 GCA_010028705.1 bacterium | reverse complement strand
CGGCGCATTTATATCGGTGCAGTTGTTTGAATTCCACCGCTTTCTTGATTGCCCATTTCTCGTGCGTCTTGTAAAGGAGTTTCTGCACACTGGTTTTTTGAGCAAGAGAGAGGCGGCTCTTCAATAATAACCCGCGCACCGAATACATCTGTTCGGGCGATAAATGGAGAGCGAGAACGGAGGAGAGCAAGAGGATGAAAATCAAGATGCAGTTCATTTTGTGTGGATTAGTGGATTGATTGAAAAGAGCAGTTAGTGCCTTTGATTGTCGGCTGGAGTTCCGAACAATCAATTTTTTAGCGCGGAGAATAATTTTGTGCCAATAACACATAGAATACCAACCACCAAAATGTCGCACCGTAATATGATTTCGAGCGACTACACAAGCAGTATAAGGTTTTATTCCAATTGCGCCAATCTTGTAGGCCCAACTGGACCGCGCGGCGCAGCGGGGGCGGTGGCAAATACTGGCGCGACTGGACATGCGGGGTCTATGGGGCCTACGGGTGCTATGGGGGCAACTGGCCCTGCGGGCGATATTGGACCTACGGGACCAACTGGAGATATGGGTGCTACGGGCTCTGTTGGCCCTACGGGCGATATTGGACCTACGGGCCCTACGGGCCCTACGGGCCCAGCGAGCAATTTTCCCAGCACAAATTATCGTTCCATATCGATGTTTAATTATACGCAAAATAATGGAACACCTTACTACACAATCAGTGCCACTGGTGCCGAATTGGGCACATTGATTAATACGCCCGGAGTGGATATCGTATATTTGGCCGCCGCTTATTTCTACGTTGGAACGCCAACTGAGGTGAATATAACGATTGTGGATTTTGCGAATAATGTGTTGGCTACTGTCCCGTTAGACTCTGTCGCAACAGATGCGACCGTATCGGAATCAATTATTTCCGTATCTACGGCGACGATAAGAGCAGTAAAAGTGCTTCTAAACGGAACAGTTTCGGATTCGAACTACGTTCAATTAAGAACTATCAGTTTCGGATTCGCATAATGCATTGATGTGTATTGGATTGTCATACACATCAGTTTCACACAAAATGTCCGACAAGACGGGGTTTCGCGAATTTATATGATTCTGTAGGGAATTGCCGTTTGAACCGGTCATCCATGTTTGGAGGTGGCGGTGGTGGCCGGTTCGAATGAATCCATGTTTTTACGATTATCCAGGTTCCGAATACACACATTAATTCTTTCATAATTTGCGGACCACCGCCGCCACCCGCACCCGCGCCGCCTAACCCGGAAAACACCCAACGCGTTCGATTGGTTGGCATTTTTGAATTGTTATAGATAATATAGACGACGATTCTATATGAGTTTATGTGTTAGATTCATCTTTCTTCGCACTGTATTCTGCCTCGCCTCCGACTCTTGGCGTCCGACGGCTAGGCGTTAGACACTTCAACGTGCTGACTCGCTTGTCGTCTAAATTCCGCAGAGTAAATGCCTTCGAATCATTATTGAAATGCAATGCTGGCACGGATTTCACGTCTCTGGATTCGCGGTCATACACTACATCCTTGGCGCGATTCAATTTCCCTTTATCGAGAGACTGACTGAAAAATATCTTTAGATTCTTGATTTCCTTCACCGGCAACCCGTGTTCGCGCCCATATTTTTCTGCAAATGCGTGTAATTTCTGCACGCGGCTCGTTTTGTCTAATTTATTCCACGCCTCCAATTTATTGTTCTGCTTCTCCGTCTCCAACAAATCCTCCAATGCGGACAAATTCGTTTCTCCCCCATCAAATGCGGGAGCCTGTATGGAATTCTTGAATTTACTCGACATCTTTGTCGAGGCGGCAGGGTCTGATGCTGCACTAGCGCTAGCAGCAGCGGCACCACTAGCAGAAGCGTTTTGTGTATCACGTTGGAATGCAAACATAGTATCTAGTTGTCGTCTTTATATATTCTATGATTA
>RHAI01000157.1 GCA_010028705.1 bacterium | reverse complement strand
GATAGACGCATTTGCATTGCGGCCATCTCACTCGGAACACACTGATTGACTTCCGTGATTTTATTGCAGGTTTCCGATAATTCGCAGAATAATGTGTTGGTGTCGGTAAAGGCATCCATCGTTATCGTATTATCCAATTCCCACGTATCTCTCACACGCTTATAGAATTCGACGACTTTGCGCGTCTCGGCTTCGGCCTCCACCTCTCGTCGCTCGTCCTCTTGCAACACCGCCTCTCGCAATTTATCGCCCAATGTCGGCTTGATTTCGAGCATTGCATATTCGCCTGAACGCACTCGCTTTTTCTTCGAGAGGATATCATTTGATAGCGCGGCTGCCAAATGCCGCGGACAATCGTGTTTTTGAATCAGCGTCTCCGTGAAAAACTCGCGGAAGTCTTCTTCGTTGCTGAACCGCTTCTTCTCGTCCTTGTATTTATCCAACAGATAGTATGGCGTATCGTCGTATTCCTTGTCGTAAAACACATCCGGAGTATTATCGTGTTTCCGCATTTCAGCAACAGAATGATATTTCTTCGTAATAAACTGACGGCCGCATTTCGATTTTAGAATCGCTTTACTGTCTTCGCTACTTATTGCCGGCGGTTTTAGTATGCCAACCACCGCTTCTGGAATAGTCAGCGTCTGCATCAAGAAGATATTCAAGGTCGCCGAATAAGCGGCGGCTCCATCGACGGATAATAAATACTGTAGGGTTTCCGACGACGTTGAGAGGATGGCATTTGCGATTTCCATCGCGGCGTCCATTTCGGCTTTCGAATTCCGGACCAATTGATAAGTGGATAGCAAATAATCCTGGTATTCCCGCGATTCATTCAACATCGTTTCTAGCCGGTTGATTACTTGCATTCGTGCCTCTTTTATAGGCCGCAAGTATTTGAATTCTGCTCGATTCCTCTCAACAAATGCTCTATAACTTCGGATTTTCGACTTCACGTAGTAATTGATTTCGACGTATTGTTTAAAGGTTATATCGTTCGATTCTATCATGAACGGCTCCAATGTCGCGACAATGTCGGCCAGTGAATAGAGATGCTCAATAGACGGGCGCATCCAACGCACCAGGGTGCGTGTTCGCGGAATAATGGCATTGAGAAACGCGCGAAATGTGTCTTCGGGCGAACCCTGAGATTGAACGTCGGATGATAAGAAATAGTGGGTCGGGCGCGTCAAAAACTTCTCATATACCACATTTTCTTGTGCGTCTTTTGTCGGCTGATTTTCCAGCCCGCGAAATGCATCCTCGAATGCCAATTCAGTTTTCAAATCCTCGATTTCCTTTGTCGCCATTTTCATATTCGGACGGAATATACGGAATTTATACACCGGGATTTCGGCCATTTTCGATTTCAAATAGAGCCCCGCACTCGGCGATTTATACTGCGACTGCAACAGAACCGCGCGGGGCAACATAATAATGGACCGGACATTGGCTTTGTCGGCGCGGCCAACCATACGCCGTTCAAATTCGCGGCGTCGGACGGTTTCATCTAAGAACAAGCGAGAGGATGCAGTCGCATATCGTCTCGTAGTATATTTGTGTTTCCCGGTTTGATGAAATTGCCCCGATTTTGCAATGGACGTATCCATCTGGAAATTCGAGTCATTGCTGACAATGAATTCCATCCCGGTTTGGACCGGGCGATTGGCAATATAGACTGCGACATCTTCCGGCAAATCTTGTGTAGTGCCGACTCCGAACGCGGGAGAACAGATGGAATCCATCCTCTCAACCATCTTATCATATCGATTCGTTTCCGTCTGCTGAGCGTCCTTGAATTCCGATTCAATGGCCTGCAAGCCAGCCATAAATTCGTGCATAGACGTTTCGACGTGCGTAATCGCGTCGTCATAATCGTCGGTCCCGCGCAAATGCGACCACTCCATCAATTCGTTGCGCTCATAGACCACCGGCAATAACCACTTGAGGTCGCTATCTAAATTGAGAATGCGTCGAAT
>RHAI01000156.1 GCA_010028705.1 bacterium | reverse complement strand
TGGATACAAAACACCCTTTGACCTATATCCTTTTCGTGCATAAATACATTTATGCACGAATAGAGATTAGCCCAAATATTTCGCCCTAAATGCACCCGGTGTCATGACCGGTACCCCCAATTTTCCAGCCGTAGCGACTTTACCCGTCCCCGACTCGACGTCGGGAGTAATCACAACAAATGTTTTACTGGTAACCGAAGAACTTAGTGTCGCGCCTCTTTCGGTCAAAATCTTCTCCAATTCTTTATCTCGGGTTCCACTCATCACAATGGATTTTTGGTAAAGGGGATCTTGGATATTCACATTGGCGACAATTTGTGTGGGAGCCCCCCCTATCAATTTATCCTTGAGTCCGCATTCCTCCAAAAACGCCAAGAAACCGGGAATATGTTCGACAAAAGCTTGCGCCGTCTTGGACGCCATTCCCTGAATTCCTGCCAAACGGTTGATTTTCACGGGGTCCGGATCGACCGATGTCAAAATCTCGGGGTATTGTGTCATAATAAGAGCCACCTTTTTATCACTGAATCCTCGGCCAAACATATTCGATGCCGCCATGATATCGACCAAGGAGGCAGTGACCACCTTGGCGCGAATTCCCTCGGAGAGTTTCACCGCCATTTTTTCTTTGAATCCTTCAATGGTCAAAAAATCTTCTTTGGTCATGGCCAAGATCTTGGACACGGAATCAAAACCGGCCTCCACAATACGCGAAATATTGCCTCCACTTAATCCATCGACTTCTATTCCGCGGAAAAATCCGGTAATGTTTTTGATGAGAACCGTTGCGTCGGAGCTCGCATCTTCCAGTAAAATATCCACATGTGTATCATTCCATTTATAAGGGACCGATGGCATGAGGGGGCGTGTCGCTGGTGTAACCACCGATTTAATATAGGGTATAACATCACCACTTCGGATGATCTGAATGACCGCACCCGGACCGATCCCGTTGGATTCGATAAATGCGGCGTTGAACCCAGTGGCGTATTCGATAGTGACACCGACTAGATGGACGGGTTCGATTTTGACACGGGGTTTCAAATATCCGTCTTTGCTCGCGTTCCAGAGGACATCGACGACCTTGGCTTCGGCCATTTGATCTGATAGGACCATTTTGAATGCGAACGCGTGGTCGGGATTTTGTAGAGATCTTGGATAAATCGCGTCATTGCTTACGATGACACCGTCAATTTCGTATTCATAATTTTGCCGCCAATCGACCAATTTCTTGGACAAAAGGTCGTTCGTAACAGTAGCTAGAGTTTCATTACGGACGGTTTTGAATCCGAGTGCTTGGAGTTGGGCCATTTGCTCGCTGGGTTTCATCGGTGGATCGATGATTTCATAGGTGACGAAATCGATATCACGGGCGATCGGACTGACCGATGTTCGATTTACCACTCCGGCGACTAAATTACGTGCATTGGCGAACTGTTCCGCGTATTTGGTTTTGAATGTGGCAGTGGGAATGATAAATTCGCCACGGACGACGACGCCTTTGACATTGGGTAATCGGAGAGAGGGTATTAAATGACTAATATCTTGGCCAATTGCGCCATTTCCGCGGGTATAGAGTTTCGATTTTGATCCGGATTTTGTGTCAAACATCCCACTGACGCCATCCAATTTGCAGGAGAGCACATAAGGACCCGGATATTTGGCTTTCCAAGATTGTAGGACAGTGGTATCGGGTTTGATTTTATCCATGGAAGGCATTTGATAGGGTAGCGTGACCTTGTTTTTGGTGATGGGAATGGGGGCTCCGACCGTATTCACGACCGTATTTTTGGGGTATTTACGTTCGACAAATTCTTTGATAACATCGTATTCATTATCTGTCAAAATGGGTTGTGTTTCCAGAGTTGCATTATGGTATGTATCGAGTGCTTTTAGAATGATGGCATTGAGGGTTTCTTCGGTCAATTTGTCCAAGACGTGGGCGCCCTCAGTTTTGAAGTGTTCGATTGCGTGATTGA
>RHAI01000155.1 GCA_010028705.1 bacterium | reverse complement strand
ATTGATGACTGGCTCGATAAAAGTGCAATCCGCAAATGAATCGCCATTCACTCCCGCCGGCGGCGCCGCCACCACCGGCATATCGTCGCAGGACCCCCCCAAAAAATACGCGCTGAAAATATCGGGTGTGTGGGAAACCAATACCAATGTGGGAATAACAGTTAAATTTGTTTCTGTGGGGGATTGCGGATTGGACGATTTTTCCAACTTCGCAATGAAGTCGTGAAATTGCCTCTCAAATCCCTGCCCGCCGTTTTCGAAATTCAATGACAAAATACGATGCGATTCTCTTGCATACACCGATGAAGATTTAAAATGGGACAGGCATCCACTACGCAGTGAGATGCCTGCCTTTTTTAATTCATTTATCGGCAACGTTGCCATTGATGTTCTTGATGGAACGCCTTTGGGCGTTCCATTTAAAATCTTCAATGGCGCAAAATCACATCGTCGGTGTCGTATCTACGCGTGTTAAAAGTGCATTTTCATGCGAGGCGCTTGTCGTCTTCGCAATACATCCTTGAATGGAACTGGCCCATTTCTTAAATCGTAGTCTTTGCGCTGGCTCAACTGTTCCTCTGCGTTGGTGTTGAAACTCAATACATCTACAAATCCAGTAGAATGATTTACAGTGTAATCCAAATCACATATAGAACTGATGCCTTCTAAAGTTCTTTTGACAAATCGGTCGTATTCGGCGCGATTCACTTCGCGCGTGAAGTTTTCGGTGAGGCGAATGATAGCGGGGTCGGAGATTTTGTAAAATACGCTGCGGTCGATTTGAATCCCCTTATTTTGTGCGCGAATCTGCAACAGATTATCCTCGTATCCCCAGGCCCAGAAATTGGGGAATCCATTTAGCCTCTCGAAATCCGCGCCGGTAATGCTGACGATTCCGCCGAGAGTGTGATCGAATCCGTAAAAATGTTTGATGGTTCCGCGGGTCGTTTCAAATGGAAGAGAGGTTGTGTTGTTGGCCACCAACGTGTCGATGTCGTTGAACACCAGTGTTATGTTTTTGTAGTCTTCGGGGTAATCTCGCTTCACTTTTATAAATCCGATATTCTTCATTGCCCCTCGATTGAATCCTCTCGAATCCGTTTGATGGATATAGAATATTTTGTAGGGGATTCCGATATTCTGCAAATAAGATGCCATATGCGAGGAAAACACCTTATAATGTTGCTCTCGGTCTCGATATGGGACAATGAAAACAATACGCGGCACACAGTCTTCGATAATCGGGACTGTTAAAGTGTCGAGAGGATGGGAGGGTTCATCCTCTCTTGATTCATGGATGGACTCAACTGTTTCTGCGGTTGCTTCGCTTACTGTTGCTTCGCTTACAGTCGCTTCGCTTACAGTCGCTTCGCTTACAGTCGCTTCGCTTACGACTGTTGCTTCGCTTACAACTGTTGCTTCGCTTACGGTATGAACCGTCTCATCCACCGGTTTAGATTCCTCGATTGGCTCTGATGCAACTTCCGCATTTACCTCGGGGATAGATTCCTCAATGGATTCAGAGGATGCTTCCTCTCGCAATTCAGGATTCGATTCCTCAATGGATTCGGAGATTGTCATGTGTTCGGTTGCTTCGCTTACAACTGTTGCTTCGCTTACAGTCGCTTCGCTTACAGTCGCTTCGCTTAAAAAAGTTATGTTTTCCATTTCTTCTTCATCCTCTCGTCTTTCCAATTCAGATGGTTGAGAGGATGGAATTTCATCCGAGTCTTTATACAGGTCTTCGAACTTGATTTCGGGTTCAGATTCAAGTGGAGAATCATTGTGTAAGGTGGCGGATTCATCCTCTCGTTCTCGAAGAGGTTCGGTGGGCATTTCTTCGACAAATGGTTGAGAGGAAGACGAGAGTTCAATACTCATTATATATAAGTCGCCGATTTGAACTATTTGATATACCAGCAAAAAATGCGTGTATATCAAAATATAAATCCATATCAGAATAACACAATAGTATGCAA
>RHAI01000154.1 GCA_010028705.1 bacterium | reverse complement strand
AGTCATGGACACGGAAATGGAATACAACAACGTTAGTTACCTTTTTTTTATTTGAATGGAGTATGGGGAAATCTCGGATGATGGGTGCAGGTTTAAGTGGCTCTTCTCTGTACAACGCCAACCCGAACTTGAACACGTCCGGTGGGGACAAAAAACAGGGCATCGCTACTCGGGTTGGCATCGATGCCTGGGCGAATCTTGGCTACCAGACAAACGCCAACGGCATCGGCAGGAATCAGGTCTTCATCATGAATCAGTTGGGCGGAGTCGGGGTTGGGAGAAGCATGTTCAACACGGCCTATGTGCAGCCTCGAGGCTTGGGCATAACAAACAATAAACTCGACATTGGCGACCTTGCTCAATGGGACGGTGAAAAGTACGTCCTGTCACGCTCCGTTGTTATCGAAGCGCATGAACACTTCAGGCACGTTCACCGGCTGCACATTCCACCCCATTTGAAAATGACCGTTCACGGCAAGATGACTTCTGAAGGTCATGTCTTGATTGACGGCCATATTGAAGTCCATGGAACACACTATCACCGAGGAATGTCCATTCGCGGGCACTACGAACTGCACGGGTCCGCGTACCAGATAAGAGACGGTCCAAGAGTTGGGACTCGTGATGTTCCTGCTGATAATATTTCCATTAGTAAAAACGGGAAAATGACCATAAGTCCTACGTCTACCTGGTACGCTAACAATATTTACAACGCCTACGGCACAATCAATGTTCAGGGTGTTTTATATTCTTTGCAAAACTGCACCAATCAAGGCACGATAAACATATCGTATGACGGGGCCTTTTATTGCATTGACCTTTATGAGACGAGTAGTACTGATTATTGTGAAAATGATGAGGATGGTACCATCCTAGTGGGTGGAAAGTTACACAGCACGATGCACTTCACTAATTATGGTACCATGACCATACAATCGAATGGAACTCTGATTAGTTCCCCAAACAAGAATTATGGCGCGGCGCCCAACAATGATACTTGTATGTTTACAAACTTGGGTACCATCACGGTGTATGGCAAAGTTCATAGTTATTCAACGTTTAAAAACTCGAATGGGTCGGGTTCAGCAACCCTAACGATGCCCGGTCACGGAAAATTTTATAATTATGCTCAGTTTCAAAACAACGACGGTGGAATATTACAAATCTCATCGGGGGACGGAGCAACCGGGTGCATGTACAACGCGCTCGCATCGGTGGTAATGGTGCCAACAAGTACCACCGACAGTACAGGAACAACGTACGGGACAAAAACGACAATAACGATCCCAACATTGACCACCTATTTGGGAACGGATTTAGTCTCAGGAACAACTCAAGTATCAAACCTCTCCCCACCCATAACAGTCAGTACAAAAATTATGCCTGAACAATATTACGTTATTAACGAATCAAACAGAACATTTGGGTTGGCCACGAATATGGAACCTTACATGACCCTCTACATCCCATTTGGAAGGTACAGTTCAAGTGGGTTACTTAGGCAACTAAATTTCATGATAAGAAACTTTTTTAGCCTGACATTCTCCATGGATACTGAATTTATTGGTACAGTCACCATCACCGCCAACGTAGGCTCTAGTGTAACATCGATCACGCTAGTATCCCCCTATTCATCAACATTTAATAAAGTCATTGGGTTCGACAATGTAACCATCAGCGGAACATCCCCGCTTGTAATGATCCGTGCAACATCACCCGAACCATCCATGGAATATACTTTGAAAGGAAGAATTTATCAGTACGCTGGATACACCAGGTCCTTCATTATAGCGCCTTCAGGTACACTGGTGAATTACGAGGGAAGTTATGACGAGCCCCTGGACGAGCCTTCTGACATCCTTGATGTGCCAAAATACAATATAAACAATGGAGGCATGTGGGTTGACAACGGTTGCAGAATTGTAGTTGATGGAACATTAGACTTACGTAACAGCGGTTGGATATTAATACCAGACGACA
>RHAI01000153.1 GCA_010028705.1 bacterium | reverse complement strand
CGATTACAACAAAGTCCTCAATGACAAAAATGGGTATATCGGTAGCCAGGTTGACGATATCGCCACCCTCGGGGATATGAATGCATGGAAAATGGCCGGGAACCGGATCGTGGATGCGGTGGGTGATATGGGGGATAGTATTGGAACGAAAGGTTTGGATTTCTTGGGCGATTACCAAAACACGGTAAAGTTGGGGCAACTGGCTCAGGATAAAAAGACCGAACGGATTGTATTGGCCGATCCTACTGCAAGTGCTGGAGAAAAACGAGATGCGGCGCAAAGCCTAGCGGATGGCCAGGCTGCGGAAAAAGGAAAGACTGTAGCCGTCAATTTAACGGATAGTAACCAGCAACAAAGTCAAATGACTGGCGATGGACAAACATCCACAATGGGAAGAGGATTGTCTGACAATAATAGTAATAATGTGTACATCAACACTGGTAAGGTGAATATGACCAGCGCAAGTGATGTGGCCGGTGAAACCGCGCACGAAGTGGCTCACCAACTGGGAGCTAGCGAAGAAGATGCGCAGCGTACCCAAACGGTGATGAAAAGAGTGGTGACACGGGAAAATAACTACGATGGTATCTCGAACAACACCGATTCTACGCTGCAAAACACTTGGTACGATGCCAACAAAGACAGCAGCACCATCAAGGCGGGTAATCAAAAAATTGATCAGGTGACTAGCGGCCAGGCCGATATTACTTTAAAATATGACAAAAGCACTTTGGGAACTTTGCCAATGTTTGGGGCGGATAAGACATTCGATACAAAACCAGTAATACAGGGAGCTGCAAGTGTCTTAAAGCTTCCAAGTCAGCTTGGAGAAATGGCGGCTGATTCGTTAATAAATGGGGCAGAGTTAGTTGGAAAACCTGGTGATTTCAGTCTCACTGAAAATGGCTTATTCCCATATTTGAAAGCAACTCACGAGCAAATCTTAAACCCGGATGGAACCGGACCCAAAACCACCCTTGGCAACCAAATTAATGCGGTGCAATCATTCGCAGATAGTGCGGCTATTGCTTCGATGTTTGCGATGCCGGCCACAGGAAGAACGCCTTTGAGTACGGTTACCTCAGAGTCGAAGATGGTTGAGGCAGAATCTCAGGCGGGTAAGATTGAAAATGTTGTTAAACAAATTCAAGCTAATAATATTCCCGTAAAAATTAATCCCAAAAATGTAAATACATTGCAAGAAGGAAATGTAACTTTGGAGCTAAGCGATACTCAAAAGCTAAACTTGAGAGTTGAAACGCATCCAATTCCCGGTAGTAATGGAGAGCCTGTAAGACATGCTAATGTTGAGCTTATTCAAAAAGTAAATGGAAAAAATGTCCAAGTTAGAAATGATCATATTACAGAGTAAAGGCGGTAAGAAAATGGAAAAAATTTTTACTTATAGTTTTAAAGATGAATCCGAACAAGGTGCCATAACCTTCGAATATAATGATAAGGTTGACGAAAAGTTATCCGTGAGTATGCTCAATACAACTCCGATGATCACTGTTAATCAAAGCGGTGCATTGGCATTGGCTAAGTTGTTTTTAAAGATGGCTTTAGGAGAATATAAAGATGGCTTTCACACACATGTCTCTCAAGATTTTGATGCAGACAAAAGTGAAGCGTTGATTATTGGTGTTGCAAAAGGAAAATAATGTACACAAAAAAAGATTTCGGAGAAAAACTTCTATCACTTCTAGATAGGCCCTGCTGACGCCGGAATATTTGGATTTAAAACAGCGCGGCGGTGGATGAGATCAACGGCAACGGGAGCGGAGATGTGGACTCCAAACAGGCTGCCATGCAGGCAGTGGCGGATAGCATGACGGATGCGTTGGGGAAAGATAAGACGGTGGTCAACATCGGTGATAGCCGGCAGCTGGCCAACAAAACTGACGCGGATGGAACCGCCAAAGACGGGAAAGGAATGTCTGACAAGGAAAGTAACAACGTGGTGGTGAACATGGACAACACCAATCTCAC
>RHAI01000152.1 GCA_010028705.1 bacterium | reverse complement strand
ACTCTATCCTCCCTACTCGGTCGGCGTACCTACGGTTTCGTCACAGGGTTCCTCACCCCCTCTCGCTCCTTTTGTCGCTAAATTTATTTTTATCTGATGCCAACGACGACAATAAGCGTCGTTAAATTCGTGCGCCTGTCATCGGTAAAATCGATCCAGATCCTGCGTCATAAGGGCCGAACTAGGGACAAACCAAGCACACCCATTGAGTCAATGAGTGTGCTTAACGAGGATGCCGAAGTTACGACAGGTGCCCCCCTATCGTAAGCGTTGCTTTATCTCGTTTAATGACGTTTTTAATGCCTCAATTTCCGACTTTAACTGAGTGTTTTCATTTAATAGCGTTCGGGTTCGGGATTCAAAGATCGCAAGCAACGAACGTGTTTGATCCGGCGGCAATATACCGACATTAATTTGCTTTTCACCAACATCATCCGACGATTCCCACGCCTCTCCCACAATAAGATTAAGTTGGTCAGCTGAGACAGCATCCGGGTTAACGGCAACACCCGTACCATCCTGTCGACCCGACGGTACGATCAAGTCACCGGACGCAACGGAACCGATGACTCGTACTGGAACCTGGCCAATAAACGCCACCGGGAGCGATTTCTTGCCACTTTCGACAATCCTCGAATTCCCTAAAATAAAAGGCGCAGAACTGATCACCATTGCGCGCTGGGCATGAGTCGTTGTGTGCGAAATTTTCCCACCGACCACCCCCACCAAATCGGCGGCCCCAATTTTCTCTGCGTAGTTTAATTGCTCTAAATACTCCGCATAGTCGCCCAAGGTCCCATAAACCTTGCCAGCTACCTTAATATTCTGATTGAACGTCACGTCGTTATTAAAAGTAACCTTATTGCTAAAATACGCGGTACTGTTAAACGTTGCCGTACTATTAGCAGCAATCGGAATACTAAACTCCCATCCTTGTCCCGAAGATACAGAATACGTGTAATCGCTCGGCAGATTAAAAATTAATTTTTTGACAGCAGTGGTTGTATTTAGAGCAATAGAGGCTGCCACTGTATTTTTCAAAAACTCCAACTGATTTACGGTCACTGTTCCATTGAACGATGCCGTACCGCCCACCAATTGCGTACTCAACGTTCCCAATCCTGTTATCCCTGTATAGGCGCCGCTCACCACCGATGAACTCAATGTCCCACTACTGATATTCGATGCGTTTAAATACGTTGAGTCGGCGTAATTCTTACGAAGTAACGTCGTGCTGGCACTGGAATTTGATGTGGCAAATCGGGAATAGTAATTTAGATTTTCATACGCATCATAAAACGCTGGGCCGAGTTGCCCACTCGACAGGTCGGACGCGCTTCGGACGTCTAAATCACTTAAACTCGAACCTGTTTTAGAAATTTTTGACCACGATACGGCGGCTGAAGGAGCAAAATGGTAATCGTACAATGCTAAATTTTTGACTTGTCCAGAGCCTACCTGGTCCAATGTAGCTAATTGACCAAGGCTTCCACCGTTCACCTTCAATGCCCCCTGGATATTTAGGACTGATCCAGAATCGATATTCAACGTGGTTCCGACCGAAAATGATAATATCCCCGATGAAATGGTAGAACTTGCATCTGATCGAAGAAATTGAGAGCTCGACAGCCCGCCCAAAAGTGACGCATTTCCAAAACCGACAGTTGCCGGATCGATAAACGTGATCCCGTGACCACTTGCTTTAACCTGAAGATAGTATCCCGCGACGTTGTTGTAAGAGGTCACCGCCACGTCGTTTAACTGATAGAAATTTTTGACATCATCCGATTCATTCTTGTCCCACAACGAGGTATCAACAAAAGTTAGCCCGGTACCCGTCGAGTTAACGACGACCGATTGGCTTACGACATTGTTGAAGGACGAAATATTAACATCAGTTAAATTTTTAAACTGCGTAATATCATCCGATGCGTTGGTATCCCAGGCGGATGTATCGGTATAAAACAACTGATTATTTAGAATGGTGATAACCGAACGATTCGATGAA
>RHAI01000151.1 GCA_010028705.1 bacterium | reverse complement strand
ACAACGCCTGACCCAGCGGGGTAAGGACCCAACGGGGATTCGGCAGATAGGAAATCATTGTTTGGGGGAAATTTTTTCAATGATTTCACGGATCAGGCCGTGTTTATACTGCTTCTGGCCTTGAATAAGGTGAAGTTCCCGGAACAAACTGGAAATGATGACGGAAATTTCCTCCTCGGTCAGATTGGTCAGGTCATATTTCATTCGGGTTGGGTGAACCAACCCTTGCGGGCGATTGAGGCAATCCCGGCGGGAGGCATATCCCGTGAACAGCGGTAGTAAAAGTCCATCGCCTTGTCACGAAAGACGAAACCCTTCGGGCCGTCCTTGTCCCAAACTATGTAGGGGGCGATCCAGAGCCAGAGTTTTTGAACGATGGGGTTTGTTCCGGGCCGATGGTCGGGGTGACAGTAAATTCCTCGGATTGCCATTATTTTTTTCTCCTCTTTGTTACGGGCGTCGATTTTTTCAGGAAGGTGAAGCCCAAAAGCCGTTTTCCATCCCAAGCCAATGTGATATTCAACGGTCCCTCCGTCGCTTTGACCACTTGGATATTTTCGTGGATTTTCACGATATGTCCCTCCGGCACAGTTCCTCGGAAATGTGACGGTAATGGAGAGACGCCGATTCGTCGCCTTTCCCCGGGTCCTTGACCGTCTTTTTGTCGTTTTCAATTTTATAGGTTGTCGCCCATGATCGGAGCAGGGAATCCCGTTTTGCGATCAGTTCGGGGGTGGGGGTTTTGTTAATCTTCATCGCCCCAAGCCCCCGAGATCAGGTCCCGGCAAATCCAGACTGCGTTGACGACTGCGCTCAAACAGAAAAAAACAACGAACGAACGACCGACAATTTCAAGCCAACTCATTTTGTGTCCTTTCCGGCCCAGCGTTTTGCCCGGGCCTTTTTCAGATTTTCAATCGAGGCGGTTTTCTTGCGGGGGTTGCGAACCAGACCGCCCCGCCTCCCGGCGGAACGGAAAAATTCGAGAACATCAGGATTTAATTTTTTCATACTCTCCCGCAACCATGTTGAGTCGGTATCCATTTTCCGAAAGGCGGTCGTACTGATCGGCGTTGTATTTCTGAACCATGTTCGCCAGCCGGGGAATCGGCCCGCTGGGGCAGATTTCGGGGATGACGGCGACCTCCATCGGCATCATTTTGAGGGGATAGCCGGAGGCGATGAGCCCGATTTCATAGGCTCGACGCTCCAAAAGACAGTCGTTCCGGGGTTGAAAGTTCATGCTAATTTAATAACTCTTGGGGGGTTGCGGTCAATGATTTCCCACGGCTGAAAACGATCCTACCCTCCGATGAAACAACCCGGTAATCGGTAATGTAGGGTCGGCGATTTTTCAGGTCGTAACATAGACGGATTGCGTCGATCGGGGTCACGAAATCGCCCCCAATCTGGACATACTCATCGACATTGGGGATAAGAAATTCGGCACGGTAGGTCATTTTTTCGGCCTTCCAATAACTCGAATCATTTTGAACTTGGTTGTAACCTCATTGTGCCTCACCCACGCCTCACCCAACTGTTTCACAACTACATGGCGGGGGAGGTGGGTTCGAGACCCTTCGTCGATATAAACAGTCAAATTTTTCAAAATAAACTTGTTCTTCTTTGAGTTTTTAAGAATGTAGCCAATCCCTCGAACCTTATGTTCGAGCTTGGAACGCTTGTCCCGCAGTTGAACATACAGGCGAGCCTCGGCGTCGGTGGGGTGTTTGAGACTCATTTATTGGCCTCGGTCCAAAGGGAGTTTGCGATGGAAGCGGAAAACTTCTTCCGTTCCTCGAAAACCTTTTTGACTTCGGTTTTCTGGTCCTCGGTCATGTCCTCCTTGAACTCGGGAAGGGTGATCCGGGTCGCATACTCCCCGAGGATGGATGCGAGGCCCTTCGCCATGTCCCGGGACATCTGGACGGTGATTGGGGTGGGTTCGTTGGGTTGGATGATGTTGGTCATGTCCCCACTCCATCAGAAAGGGGGTTGGAGTCAACAAG
>RHAI01000016.1 GCA_010028705.1 bacterium | reverse complement strand
TATGTATATTCGAAATGAAAAATTGAGAGATTATATTAAAGCTCGAGTGGAGCCGGAAGCCAGTCGACCCAAGTTCTCGCAATCAGTGAAGCGTCAAATTTTAGAAAAATTGTACCAGTCAGTTGCGTTTGAGAATTTTTTGCATACCAAATTTGTGGGCAAAAAACGATTTTCATTAGAAGGACTAGAAGCCTTTATTCCGGCTCTTGATTTTGCGATTCGTAACGCCGCAAATGTTGGCGTTCAGGAAGTGGTTCTTGGAATGGCACATCGGGGTCGATTAAATGTTCTGGTCAATGTATTTCAGAAACCCTATGAAAATGTGTTCGCAGAATTTGATGAAACGGTTCCCGACGCGTTCGAACGGGGCGGAGACGTAAAATATCACCTCGGAAAATCGGCTGATTTAGTGACCGATGAGGGTGCAAAAGTCCACCTAAGCATGTTATTTAATCCGTCCCATTTGGAAACAATCGGCGCGGTGTTGCAGGGTATATGTTACGGTAAGAAAATGGATCGATATCAAGGCGATAGTTCTAAAATTATCCCCATCGTTATTCATGGCGATTCGGCGATATCTGGTCAAGGTATCAATTATGAAATTTCGAATATGTCGGGCATAAATGGCTATTCCACCGGAGGGTCCGTCCACATCGTTCTCAATAACCAAGTTGGATTTACCACCAATTATCTTGAGGCGCGTACCAGCGTGTATTGTACGGATATTGCTAAGATAACAGAGTCCCCCGTGTTTCATGTTAATGCCGATGACCCCGAAGCCGTTGTATACGCCACTCAGTTGGCGTTTGACATTCGTCAACAATTTGGAATTGACGTGTATATCGATATCTTAGGCTATCGTCGCTATGGGCATAATGAAGGTGACGAACCGCGATTCACTCAGCCTGTCTTATATAAAATGATCCAAACTCACCCAACGATTTATAAAATTTATTTGGATCAATTACTTAAGTCCGGTGACATTACAGAAGCTATGGCATCGGCCTCCGCTGCGGCGTTTGATGAGCTACTCCAGGCGCGGCTGGATTTTGCTAAATCTCAACCCGTTAAAGCCGCTGAAATATCGTTACAAGGGACGTGGCAACATATTCGCCACCCGCAGGATGGGGAACTGTTGCAGCCCGTCAACACAGGCGTTGATCAGTCAGCGCTGGATTCGGTGTTGGCTGCGTTAGTAGACGAACCCAAAGGATTTAATTTTTACTCTAAAATGCAAAAGCTACTTGAAGCTCGAAAAAAGAATTATTCAGAGAATAAAATTGATTGGGCTACGGCAGAGTTGCTAGCCTACGGGACCTTACTACAAGAGGGGCATCCGGTCCGGATTTCTGGCCAGGATGCACAGCGTGGAACATTTTCCCATCGTCACGCCGTGATCAAAGACGTAGAGAATGAAACGTCGTATTCCCCCTTACAGTCCATGGCGACGGCTAAAGCGGCGTTTTCGGTGTATAATTCCTTGCTTTCCGAATATGGTGTTCTCGCATTTGAGTATGGGTATTCCTTAGCGAGTCCGCAATCCCTAATTATTTGGGAAGCTCAGTTTGGCGATTTCGCAAATGGGGCACAAATCGTGATCGATCAGTTTATTTCGTCGTCGGAAGTAAAGTGGGATCGTTTGTCGGGTTTAGTGTTGTTACTTCCGCACGGGCAAGAAGGGCAAGGGCCCGAGCATTCAAGTGCTCGTCTCGAGCGTTTTTTACAGCTCTGCGCTCAGGATAATATGTTTGTGTGTAATATTACCTCCCCATCCAATTATTTTCATCTGCTTCGCCGACAGATACATGGAGTATTTCGCAAACCTGTGGTCGTTATGTCTCCTAAGAGTTTGTTTAGACATCCCCGAGTGATATCTCAGGTTAACGAGTTAACCGAGGGCGGATTTCAGCCTGTGATCGATGATTCGATTGAGAATCCAACGTCTGTCAAACGGGTCGTTTTATGCTCCGGTAAGGTCTATTACGATATTTTAGAAAAAAAGGAAGCCCAGAATCGGACTGATATTGCATTGGTGCGTTTGGAGCAACTGTATCCATTGCCGGTAACAGCTTTGGAGCACCTTAGGCAACGATATTCTAACGCTAAAGAATGGGTCTGGGCCCAAGAAGAACCGGGTAATCAAGGTGCTTGGTTCTACATTTTACGGTCGTTACATTCATGGAATATCAAAGTGGTGTCCCGTCCAGATGCGGCCAGCCCGGCGACTGGAAGCGCAAAGCTTTATGAAAAAATGCAGATTAAATTAGTTGAAGAGGTTTTGAAATAGGAGATCACTAATGAAAAAAGAGATTATTGTTCCGGCTGCTGGCGAGTCCGTTAAAGAAGCAGATCTTGTGAATTGGTACAAGAAAAATGGGGAATTTGTGCGGCGTGATGAACCCTTATGTGAATTAGAAACAGAGAAAGCGACTTTGGATTTAGCCGCGGAAATCGACGGTATTCTTACGGTTAACGTTGATGGTGGTACGGTTAAAGTCGGGGATGTTGTTGGATTTGTCACGGCCTCCTCAGAGGTTCCGTCCCCGGTTAGCCCAGCCCCGACACCGGTGAGTCAAGTTGCGCCAGCGGTGGTCGATTTAACGAGCGTCACCGATTCGTATGCGAAGGGACATCCTAGTCCTGCGGCCGCTAAATTGATGGCTGAGACCGGCAAGTCTGTTATTCAAGGAACTGGAAAAGATGGTCGAGTTACAAAAGCGGATGTGTCTAATGCTGCTCCTTCGGTGTCTCACCCCCAGGAGGCCTTGGAAACCGTCGTTCCCTCACCCTCGGTGTCGATTGACTTTCGTACGGAGCGTCGGGAAAAAATGACTCGTTTGCGGAAAACGATTATGAATCGCTTGATTGACTCCCAGCAATCGACAGCGTCATTGACCACGTTTAATGAGGTTGATATGTCGGCTGTTATGGACATTCGAAAAAAATACAAAGATGCATTCAAGGAAAAGTACCAGGTGGGTCTTGGATTTATGTCGTTTTTTACGAAAGCGGTATGTAATGCCCTACTAGAATTCCCACTACTGAATGCGTATGTGGATGGCGATGAAATTATTTTTCATGATTATTGCGATGTCGGAATAGCTGTCGCCACTCAGAAAGGATTAGTTGTACCGGTGATTCGTAATGCGGATCAATTATCATTTCATCAAATTGAGGGTGCCATCCTCGATTTTGCTAAACGTGGGCAGGCTGGGAAATTAACAATTCAGGAAATGGAAGGTGGCACATTCACGATTACGAATGGCGGCACTTTCGGGTCGATGCTTTCAACTCCAATAATCAACCGGCCCCAAAGCGCGATTCTTGGGATGCACAATATTGTGTCCCGCCCAGTGGTAGTAAATGGGGACATCGTTGCTCGACCTATTATGTATTTGGCGGTCACTTACGACCATCGAATCATTGACGGATCGGACGCCGTTCGGTTCCTGGTTCGAATTAAAGAACAGCTTGAAGATCCAACCCGTTTGTTGGTTGGAATGTAGGAGGGGCATCCATGACTAATCAGTTTGATTTAGTGGTTATTGGCGGCGGCCCGGGTGGGTATGTTGCCGCGGTTCGTGGGGCTCAACTTGGTCTAAATGTGGCCGTAATAGAGCAACGGGCGACACTTGGGGGAACATGTTTAAATGTTGGATGTATTCCCTCAAAGGCATTGCTTGATTCTACCGAGCTATTTCATCAAGCAAAAACTAAATTTAGTGTTCATGGTATCGATATATCTGAGCCCAAGGCGAATTGGAAACAAATGCTTCAACGTAAGCGAGATGTTGTTGCGACGACCACTAAAGGTATCGATTTTTTAATGCAGAAAAATAAAATCACACGATTTGTTGGTAAAGGGACCATACAATCGCCTACCACCGTTTCGGTAGCTAATAATGGTGAAACTTCTCTGGTCACTGGTGGCAAAATTCTGATTGCCACGGGATCAACAGTGACCCCGATTTCCACGGTTCCGTTTGATGGAAAGCGAATCATTTCGTCTGATGAAGCTTTGGAACTGCCAGAAATTCCAACGACAATGATTATTATCGGTGGTGGCGTCATTGGGGTTGAAATGGGCTCTATATATGCACGTCTAGGAACAAAAGTTACGATTGTCGAGACCATGGATGGGTTAATACCAACGATGGACCGAGAGTTAGGCCGAGCTCTCGAAAAATCCTTGAGGCATCTGGACATGGTGTTCCATTTTGGGACAAAAGTGACGAGTGCAATATCGGGTGACACCGTTGTCACTGTTTCCGCTGAAGATAAACGTGGCGAGTTGGTGACGTTGACGGCTGACTATGTGTTAGTTGCGGTGGGTCGTCGACCCAATACTGATGGTTTAGGGCTGGACGGCTTAGGGATTCCGGTAGACTCACGGGGTCGAATCGAAATCAATGATCACTACCAGACATCTGTTCCTTCAATTTATGCCATTGGCGATGTGGTGCGTGGAATTATGTTAGCGCACAAAGCGTCGGAAGAGGGTGTCGCTTGTGTAGAGCAAATGGTGGGGCAGAAATCTCATGTTAATTATGATGCGATTCCTGGGGTAGTCTATACCTGGCCCGAAGTGGCATCAGTCGGTAAAACTGAGGACGAATTGAAACAAGCGGGCATACCGTTTAAAAAAGGTAACGCACCATTTAAAGCCAGCGGTCGAGCCCGTGCGGCGGAAGAATCCGATGGGTTTATTAAAGTTTTAGCTCACAAGGAAACTGATGAAATCTTGGGTATTCACATGATAGGGCCACGGGTTGCTGATCTCATTGCTGAAGCTGTTGTCGCGGTTGAATATCGCGCTTCTGCTGAGGATATTGGAATCATGAGTCATCCGCATCCGACCTTCTCTGAAACACTGAAAGAAGCCGCGCTGGCGGCTTCTGGGAATCGTGCCATTCACTTTTGATACTTCAGCTACGACACATCGGGTCGACGAACCATATACCTTGTCGACACCGATGGATCGCCGTCACTCCGTCCCGATATTTTACGATTGATTCTGAACTGCTCCCACGCTTAATTGAAAATTGTGTTGGGTCGCTTCGAATTCCCTTTGTGTGGAAATACTCCCGTGATGGAAATATTCGATTACCTGTCGGAGTGTTTACCGCCACCCAGATTCAACCGTCGCGTCATGTATTTGATTTACCTATGGCATTTTCGATTCTCGATCCATCCATGATGGGCCAAATTCAGCTGGTGTTTAAGTCGGGATCTTTCGATTTTATTTCGAGTTGGTTTGAGTCGCAGAAGTGTGGATTTTCCCAGATCTTAAACGATGCAATACCCTCGCATACCCATCGACCGACCGACTCAGTTCCTGGCCGTGGTTATTCGGTAGAACCTGCAACGCTAAGCTTACGGCCGTTATCAGAGGATATGGCGGTGATCACGTTTGTTCTTCGGACGGGTAATGCCATGGGGCCCAATCATGTTATCAAGGCGGCTCAGCGGCTGAAATCGTATTGTGCTGAACAGTTGGCTACCGTTGGGGTGAGTGTCGGGATGGCGATTAATTCTAATAATGGTGATGGGCGTATTGTTGAATTTGGTAAGATGTTCGATTCGCAATTATTATCTCGACTGTCCCTGGCGTTGTCGATGGATTACAGGGCTCAGGTGGCCGCTCATCATTTCTGCTCTGTCGGCATTGATCACCCCCTTCCAGTCGTGACGGGTACTGTGGGTCGTCCCACTAAGTCGCCCCTCACTCAGTACGTGTTGGACGTGGTTTTGGATGGTCAAATACCGATTGATGTCCCCCATTTAGATCAAGTGATTGCGTCGGCAGTCATTAATTATAGCCCGGGTGCGATTCCTGATCCGGCTCCAATTGATTCTTTCTGGCCTGATGGGGGTGAAATAACTAGTGTGAATCGTATTGAATTTAGGGGTGGGTCGGTATTGGATCGGCGCCGGATGTTGGGTTGGACTCCGACCCAACATCGACCGCCTCAGGATATGTCAATCGATGGCTATTTTGATATACCCATGGGGGTGGTTCCCAATGTGGTAATTGACGGTGTCTTGAGGCATGTGGCGCTTGCGGTTGAGGAACCCTCTGTGGTGGCGGCAGCGTCTAAAGCGTCAAAATGTATTGGTACGTATTCGGAATTCTCGACCGTTTTGGTAAGCGAATCGGATACCACCGAAATTAAAATGAATGTCCAAATTCCACACGATGCTGTGTTGGAAATGATGGGTTTCCATTCCGAACGTACGGATGCTATCGACCATTTTTTAAACGGGTATCGATTTTCGGTGTTGGATCCGTCTCGCGCGATTACGAGTAATAAGGGATTCGACAATATGTTTTCGTCTGTTTTACTGGCGGCTGGTATTGACCCTTTCCCGTTGTCTGAAGCATATTATACGCAGTACCAATTTGGTCATGTTCCCTTTGTGAGATGGTCGTTATCCGATGATTCCTTAATTGGAACCTGTCGATTTAAGTTCTCATCGCACATCGTGAATGAAACCGAATTTTCATGCCCCGAACATGACGAAGTTCGTCGAAGTGGGGGCGCGATCCGGCCGACTGATATTATTGTAAATGCGGTGGCAATGGGATTGGCTGGTAATTTTGCCGCGATATCTGCGTTGATGTCGGTGGTTGGATTGGATGGTCATTTCAAACTTCATGAAAACGGTAATTCAAAAATTAATTAACGTTCGGCGCCCGCTCTATGCGGTGGTAGGCCTGATATGTTTGTCGGTTATTACCTATTTCAATACGGTGAATTCGCCGTTTATTTGGGATGACGAAGTCATGGTGCAGGGCAACGGTCTGATTCGTAGCTTAAGTAATATCCCAAAAATTTTATCGACCTCGCCGTTTGGGGCCAAACTTGAAGCGTCTGATTTTTATCGACCATTTCAAACCTTAACCTACGCCATCGATTATTCGGTGTGGGGGTTGGAGCCAACTGGCTATCATATCACCAATATTGTTTTTCATAGTTTGACCATGATCGTGCTTTTTCTTGCATTGCTCCGCTTAAATTATTCTTATGCAGTGGCGTTAACCGTGGCCGCCATTGTTACCGTTCACCCCCTTAACACGGAGGCCGTCACCTATATCAGTGGTCGGGGAGATGTCTTGTATCTGTTCTTATGTATGGTCTCCTTGTACTTAATCACATGGGTGAGACGCGACACTGTTTGGATTATTCCGATTGTTTGGATCTCGTACTCTATCGCGTTATTGACTAAAGAAAATTCTGTTCCTTTGGGTGTGTTGCTATCCGTAATGATGATGTTTTCTATTTTTTTTAAGCCGAATCGATTGCAGGCTTTGACGGCGTATGGGGCGGCCGGTATTGCGGTCGTGTATTCGGGGATACGGTTATATTTTTTGGGCGCATTAGGCAACAAGACCTTGTCGTGGATTGCCAGTGCATCAGTTGTGGATCGATTAAAAACAATTCCCTATATATTAGTGACCTATGCGCGCCTTATGGTTGTGCCGATTAATCTCCATATGGAGTATCATTATGTGGCGTCACGTTGGTTGACGGCAGAATCATGCATATTAATCGCTCTCGTGGGAGTTGCAATAGGTACTGTAATCGTTAGTTCAGATCGAAAAAAAACGGCATTTTGGCTGGCGTGGTTTGGGGTGTGCCTTGGACCCGTGTTGCAGTTTACCCCGTTGGCGTCGACGCTTCGTGAACATTGGATAACGATGGCCCAGATCGGTATTTGGGTAGTAATTGTGACCATTATTCATGAGCGTATTCGGCCGTACTGGATTAAATTGGGTTTGGCACTGAGTGTGATTACTATATTTTGCGGTCTGACGATATCACGAAATATTGATTGGATGGATCCAATGGCTCTTTACAGTCACGATAGTGCCCTGGAACCTCGTAGTTTTTTGCTACATAACAATAAAGGCGTGATACAGTTTCGAACTGGGGATTATGTCGGAGCGAAGTTGTCGTTCGAAGCGGCGATAAACAATACTCCGAATGCCATAGGCTACGGAACGGCGCTGAATAATTTGGGGGTGATTCTCGAAGGAGAGGGGAAGCTCGATTCGGCTGAGGGGTACTTTCGACGCTCGATAATGGCCAGTCAATATGAATTAGGATTTTGTAACTTGGCTCGACTTTTGGTGAATAAAGGTGATTTTTTTGGGGCGGAATCAGTGGTTCGACAGGGACTCTCGATTTATCCCTATAACGGCACATTAATGTACAGTCTAGTGGTTGTACTATTCGCCCAGAATCGGGCATACGATGCTGAACTAGCGATCACCAATTTAATGAGGTATTTTCCGGAATACGGTGCTCAGATACAGCAGTTGAGAGCCAATATCCACTAAATATTGGAGACATATTCGGAACACTGGAGTAATTCCGTGTAACGCTCACGCTGATATAGGTGTTGCTTCGCCCGACCTGCGCGTGCATAATATCGGCTTTTTAAAAATACCATGAGTAGCCCGGCATCTGGGTGATTTAATGATTTCAGTAACAACCTATAGTGAGGGTGAATATGGATTGGATTAGTCGATGTGTCCGGATTTTGGTGGGGATTATGCTGGCGAATATTGTGTCCATGACGGTGATGATCCTCTTTAATTTCGCATCTCCAATTTTGCCGTGGGTGTATGTAGTTTCCCTCGGGGTGTCGATTGCCATTGTGCCAAAATCTCATTGGCCGATCCATTGGACTATGCCCTCGCGTACAAAATTACTGACCCTTGGTCTCATTTTGGGATTAATCCTCAGTATTGGATTCGTTCGACTGCCATATGTTTTAGAGGGGGTCTCACACCAAGTGGTGGCCGGAGTGACGGGTGATGATGCATGGCATATCCAAGAAATTACATCACTGTTAATTTCTCCCCAATTCCCGCCTAAGTTCGGTATATTCCAGAGGGATTATTTATTGTTTTATTACGCCCCCTGGATGATGATCGCTAGTTTAAAGTGGGTGTTGCCGGTCGCCGTTCAATCGGTAAAAGTCGCCTATTTTTTGGGATATTTACTGTATGTCGCGTTGGTTATTCCCGTTGTTTTTGGATTAATTCGGTCAGAAAGTCAATCGCTCAGGACCTACTGGGTAATGATTTTTTTAGTCGTGATTCATGCCGGAATGCAGTCCTTTAATTCGCTGTCGTTTCCATTCACGTCTCATGAAAACTGGATGGGGCATTATCATATTTATGTTCAGTTTTCAGCCTTTTCGACACTCATGTTATGGGTTGTTCATCATGTTCTTTCCGCCGTTGCTTTGGTACTGGCGTACCAATACCGTCGCCAATCAAGTCGGGTCGCACTCCCGGTTTGGCGTGAAGTTACGGTAATCGGTGGACTTTTGGCGTTTGCGATTATGAGTAGTCCGTTTGTGTGTCTCGGCGCTGGACTATTGGGTGTTGTCGCCCTCTGGCACCACGTGCGATGGGTAGTAAAATCCGGCTGGATGACTGGCGGTGTTACTCTGCTATTGGTGTGGCCGTTAGCCTGGATGTATTTTCAAAAACAATCGGATTTCCGGTGGTGTTTTAATATATTGCCCGTGCTGTCGGGCCAATGGACCTGGGTGAATTGGATTTTAAGTTTTGCATTGTTTTCTCTGTTGATTATCATGGAATTTATCATTCCCTTTGTGATGTGGATTCGAATATGTCGGCATCGCATTCAGGTGAAACGGACGGATAAAGTAGTCTTGCTGATCGCTCTGGGCACCGTTATTAGTACTTTTTTCGTTGGGTACGGGATTTATAAT
Source organism: bacterium (assembly GCA_010028705.1). Lineage (GTDB taxonomy): Bacteria > Margulisbacteria > Marinamargulisbacteria > SXXA01 > SXXA01 > RHAI01. Next base: position 21,233 of record RHAI01000016.1, on the reverse strand, counting down.
AATTACGCGATGCGATCATCAATTTTGCCGGTTTTTGTGGGGTTGCTGGTATTGGCCCGATACGCCGATCACCTACCCGAACTATCGGGAAAAAAAATGCGTCTCTGGTTTGCATTTTGGATCGTGATGATGACGGTCGGTAGTCTTAACGAAATTGCGGCTGTCTGGAAACAGTCGTATCGTGAATTGCGCTTGCTAGGCACCCACCAATCGACTCGGGAAATGGTTTATCAAGTCAATCGTGGCGATCATTCGGGCGATAGTCGTCTGTTATGGCGAATTGGCGAAACCAACGCGAGCTATTACCATTTGCTAGAACGTCCGCTTCCATACCAATTTCCATATCACGAAAATGATCGTGATCTTATTGGTCCCCCGCCGGCTGGCGTGTGGGCTCGATTTAGGCAATAGTAAGGAAATCATGAATAGACCCTAGCTTCAAAATGGACCATATTAGCGACTTATCGGTAGTTTTAACTCATTTTAGACACGAGTTGTAAATGTTTCATGCAGGCTTTTTCTTGCACAGGAATTGTAAATTAAAGAGTGTAATTTTATTGACGAGGGGGCGATTACCATAGAATTCTAATAAACGGTAAACTGTAAACGGGAAGCGGTATCGTGTGCGGTGGGCGCGGCTCGATTAACGCTGACTGCCGTTATAAATTGACTGGTAAATGGAACGGCGAACTGGCAGTAGAAAGTCCGCACGTTGATATTCAGTTGACAACATAATAAAAAATAACCCATAAATTAACGCAAAAACGGGTAGTAAGCGCTGTGGGGAATCCGATAGCACACTTGGATATTTAGATACAGTGAACCATGTCGTTCCTAGAGTTCCCACAACAAGTAGAATGGATGACAGCGCAAACCACGGACTTTGAATTACGAAACCACGATTGTTGTTGGCGACAATTCCTAGTAATACGGTCATAATCGCTAGCACAACCCCTGTCATCCGGCCAGCAAGACGCCGGTACGCCGCTGTTTTGATATCAAAGGTTATGACGTTATATGCCATAAATAAGATTAGCATCGGAAATACGTAGGCGATGTAGCGGCCGAGTTTAACGTGACCCGAAAACGAGAATATGAGTAGGCAGGGTAACCATCCAGCCGCGAGTAACCATTGCTCAGTGTCGGTTCGAAGTCGCTGCCAAAATGCGCGTTGGAATAGGGATGCCATTAATAGAAACGAGTAGGGGATTAATCCGACTATGGTGTATAACACAAACCCATAGTAGTCATGATAGATTTTTCCATGCCCTGGCTCCCGGATATATCGACCAACATTGTCGTAAATAAATGTGTCTCGAAATCCAATTCCATGAACTTTTGTTTGAACAACCAACCAAGGGAGTGATAAGACCACGCCGGCAAGGCCAAACAGCGCCAGATGTAATAGGATCCATCGGAGCGGTTTTTTTCGGATCAAAAACGCGATTGATGCAAAACAAAGCCCAAGTCCGATAACAATTGAAAAGCGACTTGTCGCACCGATCGATAGAGCGATCGCTGCCGCGATGGCATGATTGGCTTTGGCGGTGTCTAAGTACCTCACCACATGAACACAGAATCCAAAATAAAATATAGCGGCTGGCCAATCGTACATTGGTGTGCGTGACAAATATAACCACACGATACTCGTTGCCGCTACAACGACCGCCAGGTGCCCAATGCGCTTATCCCGCCATTTCGTGGTTCCGTAGTAATACATCCAACCAATTCCAATTAATCCACAGATAAGATTTGATAGATTATAGAAATACAGTGAATCCGGTCGAATTCGGGTTAACAGCCCAGACGTCCAAAATAAAAATGGACCGTGTGACTGATCTTGTGGACACGACAGAAACTGACCGTACAGCTGAATATGTTTGGCGATTCCCACCCAATGGGCAATATCACCATCAGTTAACGGAAACGCAACAAATGGAAAACTACCAATGATTCCTAAAAATAATAATGCCTGAAAAAGTACGCTGTGGCGTTGAATCCAACTGCTTAATCGTAATATCATCGGAATAAATTATATTTTAGGATACACCAAATGGCTCGGAACCCATCTTTGTAATTTATTTTTTTGCCCTCGGCATAAGTTCGCCCATAATAGCTAATTCCAGTTTCGTAAATAACGGCCCTCATTTTAGATATTTTTGCCGTAATTTCTGGTTCAACTCCAAATCGCTTTTCTTCAATTGTTAGCTGAGTATAAATTTTCCGAGTAAATAACTTATAACAGGTTTCCATGTCGGTTAGATTTAAATTTGTCATCATGTTTGAGAACACGGTGAGCACTTTATTTCCGACACTATGCCAAAAATAGAGCACTCGATGGCAATCGCCAGTCATAAAACGCGACCCATAAACAACGTCTGCAATACCGTCTTCAATCGGTTTTAGAAGCTTCGTATATTCTTGGGGGTTGTATTCTAGGTCAGCATCCTGGATGATAAGGACGTCGCCAGTCGCGCGTGACAATCCCGAATTGAGCGCTGCTCCCTTACCTTGATTGCTAGAATGCAAAATTAGATGGGTAATTTTAGAGCGTAAGGGTTCACTTTCGAGTTTATTTCGCGTTCCATCTGTAGAGAAGTCGTCAACGACGATAATTTCTTTTTCCCACCGGGTAGTAGCGGCTTCGACACGGTCCAGAATAGTGTCAATCGTATCTCGTTCGTTGTAGCAGGGGATTAATATTGATAATTTCATTCGGACTATTATATCGGAAACCTAAAATTTGGGTATCCAAAAAATGTAAGGATATTTAGTTAATGAAAAGTGAAAAAATGTTTGAAGAATTAGGATTGTCAGAATCAACGCTTGAGGCGATAAGGGCCATGGAATACACTAGCCCATCGCCGATTCAGGCCGAGTGTATACCGGTAGTGATTCGAGGCTCAGATATTATTGGCCAGGCACAAACTGGCACGGGAAAGACTGCTGCGTTTTCAATCCCATTGGTGGAACGGGCACGCGAACGCGTCGACAGTCCTCAGTTTTTAGTCATTTGTCCCACCCGTGAACTAGTGACTCAGGTTGAGCGTGTCATTCGACAACTTTCTAAAGGTAAGCCCTATTTGAAATCGGTGTCAGTGATTGGCGGAAGCCCGTATGACAAGCAAATCGAACAATTGCGCCGACGACCCCAAATTGTCGTGGGTACGCCTGGGAGAATATTGGATCATATTCGCCGAAACACATTAAAACTAGAAAATTGCGAAGCCGTGGTGATCGATGAGGCTGACGAAATGCTGGATCGCGGTTTTTTAGAAGATATTGAGATGATTATGGATGCGGTGGGTGATCGTCGCCAAACTGTTTTATTTTCGGCCACGATGCCGCCTCGGATTATTGAATTAACGGAAAAGTATTTGCAGAATGCAGAGCACATCAATATTTCCCCAACTCAAGTATTGGGCACAACAATTACCCAAGGTTATTATGCAATTACTGAACATTCAAAGACGCCGTTATTGCATTTATTGTTAAAGGCGTACACTCCTAAGTTGGCATTGGTCTTTTGCAAAACAAAAGCGAAGACCGGGGAAGTCACGGCGATGTTACAGCAAGTCGGAATCGTGGCTGAGGCACTTCATGGAGATATCACTCAATCCCAGAGAAACGAAGCCCTTCGCCGTTTCCGTAGTGGACTGGTAAATGTGTTAGTGGCAACGGACGTTGCCGCTCGTGGGCTGGATATTGAAAATGTGGAATTAGTGGTGAATTACGATATTCCTGGCCAGCCAGAGCATTACGTCCATCGAATTGGTCGTACTGGGCGAGCGGGGCGTCAGGGGCGGTCGGTCAGTTTTATTACCGGTCGTGAATATCGTCGCTTACGTGAAATAGAAACGTACACGAAGGCACCTATTGAACGCTTGGAGCTTCCGTCGTTTGACGAAATTCGGACGGCTCGGTTTGAGGAAATTATTGCCGAGGCTATTTCCCGATCTCGAAAAAAGTTGAGTCCTGAAATTGATGCGGCATTACTAAAAATTCAAGATAGCGGCGTGTCGTTGTCCCAGTTGGCTGGCGCATTGCTTGAAGTGCAACGTGATTCGAGTGTCTCAGATCTTGCCCCGGTGGGTCCAATTCAATTTGACGAAGTGCCGTGGTCGGGTGGTCAACGTCAGCGACGAGGGAATTTTCGGGGCCAGCATCCACGGAATAATTCAAGCCCTGGGGCTCCGTATAACAAAAATAAGAATTACTCTGGCGGGGGCCACGGTGCGCCGAGACATGGCAATAATTCAGGGTATAAACGATTTTCTGGCGGGAGAAAAACCGGTAGTTGATGACCGAACGTTGATCGGTTGGCGACGCCATTCCTAATGGTGTGGTGCCGCTAACCGACTTGTGGGGTCGCCCCAGGGGGCGAGGATACCCCATTAATACGTTTTGTGATGATTTAATCCTTTGGCACCAATATCTCGCCGGAATTGCATTCCATCAAATTGGATTTGATTGACCCCAGCGTATGCATTTTTAATCGCCCCTTGAAGAGTGGGCCCTTGTGCTACAACTCCTAGCACTCGCCCACCGTTTGTAACAATTTCGTGGGTGGGTGATTCGGCGGTTCCGGCGTGAATTATCCATCGATCAGCGGGTGTTGTGCGTGATAAACCATTGATTATTGTTCCTTTTTGAGAGGACTCGGGATATCCGGCTGACGCCATAACCACGCAGACCGTCGAGGTGTCGTCCCATTCCAAACTCAATTGGTCTAATGTTTGTGTCGCGATGGCCCAAAAGACGGTAAGTAGATCGGTTTTTAGTCGTGGTAACACGACTTGAGTTTCGGGGTCGCCGAATCGTGCATTAAATTCAATGGTTATCGGCTCACCGTTTGAAATCATCAGCCCGGCAAAAACAATCCCTTTGTAATCAATTCCGTCCCGATTAAACCCATCAATTAATGGCTTAAATATCCGATCGATGACTTTGTCGTATACATCGGGGGTGACAACGGGGGCGGGCGAATAGGCGCCCATTCCCCCGGTATTTGGCCCCTTATCGTTGTCGAAGATTCGTTTATGATCCTGAGCTGGCACCATGGGCACGATGGTTTTACCATCGGTAAACGCGAAAATAGATGTTTCTTCACCGGATAAAAATTCTTCTATCACGATTGTGGTGCCGGCCTCGGCGAATTTAGAATGAATCATTGAATCGTCGACTGCAGTGAAAGCCTCTAATTCCGTTTCCGCAATCACAACACCTTTTCCCGCAGCAAGACCGTCCGCTTTGATTACAATCGGGTATGAATTTTTGGATACTATGTACGCTTTGGCATCGTCTGCATTGGAGAATGTTTTGAAATCAGCTGTTGGAATTCCGTAACGTTCCATTTTTTCTTTGGCCCATTTTTTGGAGCCCTCGAGCTGAGCCGCCAGCTTATTTGGGCCGATTATTTTTAATCCGTTGGTTTCAAATTCGTCAACGATGCCTAAAACTAACGGGGCTTCAGGTCCTACTATTGTTAAGTCAATTTGATTCCGTTTGGAAAATTCAACGAGTTCTCCAATTGAGGTTTCACTAATTGGTACATTAATTCCTAGCTCAGCCGTACCGGGATTTCCAGGTGCGATAAAAAGTGTGGTAAGCAAAGCGCTTTTAACTAGTTCACGAGCAATGGCGTGTTCTCGGCCGCCGGATCCGATTAATAGTATATTCATGATTAGTAGAGCCTAACGCGATGCCAAATGACTTTGCAACTATATTTATTTTAAGAGGGACTATTTTCGATTTCGAATTTGTTTAATGTATTCTTGTTTTTTCTTTATATACTCTTCCTTTTCGGCGGGAGTCAGTGGGGTAGTGGGGATCGGTGATGTGATAATTGTGGAGTAGTCGTACGCATTAAAAATCGGACGATAACGGTGAAACTCTGAATGAAAATGATCCGATTCAAGATTGGTCGCTTGTGGCATATTCCGAGGAACTGGGATTTGGTTCCAAGATTGTCGGAGTGACCCCAGATACGCCTCTGATTTTTGAATTTTTTCGTTTAAGGTTACCAATTTCATTTCAAGGTGTTTTGTAACCCTCAGTTGTTTTGCAAACGATTCGGTTCTATTTTCCTTTATAAATTCAACAAAGGTATTTAGATTCTCCATTGAAATGCCATCGATGAATTTATTCGCGACGGTTAACCGTCCGTTGGCGACCGATATCGGCAACTGCCATCCGTCGTTTGTTTCAATTATCACTGGGTCATTAATCGTATTTCCGAGTGATACAATTTTTCCAAATACGACGACTTGGCCAGTGATCGGAGAACGAAGTTCTACACGATCACCCATGGTGATGCTATGTGACTTTATTCCATCTGAAAACCCAATCCGTTGATCAAACTGATCCGAATTGTAAAAATCGTCGATGGCGCTTTCAATTTTTATTCGACTCTCTTTCATCACGTCGATCTCTTTTTTAACTTGATCGATTTCCGATAAAATTTGATCTTTAAATCGCGATTCGGAATCAAATTGGCCGTTTCGTGTCATCACTGGCTCAAGCTGAACGCTAACGCCTAGCAGTATTTGTTCTGAATTAAAGGACGTGCTATCGGGAAATCCGGCGCGAAACACAGGTGAATTGCAAAACCATCGTTGGTATTCGGTGATAATCCCCAAATTTGGGTTAATATTAAATCGAAGTCCGGCTAAGCCAATCAATCCAAACCGAGTTCCAGTTTCCAGGCTACCGTAAACGTCATCTTGGAAGCTGTACAGATAAGCTCCGGCCCCTCCGCCAACGTAAGGCTGTATGGCAGAGTTTCGATCTAGTAGATTAACGATGATCTCAAGCTGAAGGGGAGTGATCGATAATTTGAAATTTCGGGCTGTATCGTCGGCTAACCGAGACAAGGTTTGATAATAACCAAATCGGCCAACGATTTGAAAGTTATTATCGGTATCGCTGACACCAATTTTTCCACCTAAATATAAGTCGTAGGTAAATGATTTTTTTAGGATTGAATCGGTTATGCCAAAGGATCCGACATCGAAGCCAAGATCCAAGTAGGTAGATCCAGGCAATGGGGTACAAATTAAACTCAAAAGAACGGCTATAAGGCGCCAGTTTACCATCTCGTTTTGTACCCCAACTACACGGTGGGTTATGCCTTAGGGCCGACAGATTCTACGTCTTGGCCGACTGCGGTTGTCGCAAACTTTTTGAAGTTGGCTACAAACTGATCCGCTAATTTTTTAACCGTTTCGTTGTAAGCTGTTTTATCGTTCCAAGTTTCCGACGGATTTAGAATTCCTGAGTCCACCCCGGCTAGCGCGACAGGGATTTGGAAATTAAATACGTCATAATTTCTAAATTCAGCGGATTCAATACTGCCGTCTAGGATTGCATCGATTATAGCGCGGGTTGCTTTCAAACTAATTCGGTTTCCAATCCCATAACCGCCGCCGATCCATCCCGTGTTGACTAAATAGGCTGTTGAGCCATGTTCCTCCATTTTTTTACCTAAAATCTCAGCGTAAAGGGTGGGGTGAACCGATAGAAAGGCTCGACCGAAACATGCAGAAAATGTCGATGTTGGCTCGGTAACGCCTAATTCTGTCCCGGCTACCTTCGCCGTGTAACCACTCAAATATTGGTACATGGCCTGTTTATTGGTGAGCTTAGACACTGGAGGCAATACACCGTACGCGTCGCAGGTTAGAAAAATTATCTTTTTAGGATGAGTTCCCTGAGACGTTGGTTTTACGATGTTTTCGATGTGATCGATAGGATATGAGACCCGAGTATTTTCCGTAAACTTTGCCGATGCAAAATTAACGCGCCCCTTCTCATCAATGTCAACGTTTTCTAATAGTGCATTTCGGCGAATTGCACCAAAAATATCAGGCTCTTTTTCGGCCGTTAGGTCGATAGTTTTGGCGTAGCAGCCGCCCTCAAAATTAAATATACCGTCATTATCCCAACCGTGTTCGTCATCGCCGATTAACTTTCGTTTGGGGTCAGTGGACAAGGTTGTCTTTCCGGTTCCTGACAATCCGAAAAACAGGGCAGTGTCGCCTGATTTACCCTGGTTAGCCGAACAATGAAATGAACCAATGCCTTGAAGTGGCAAGAAATAATTCATAATCGAGAAAATACCCTTTTTCATTTCACCCCCATACCAGGTGCCGGCAATTAGAGTCATTCGTTCATTGATATTGAAGGCCACAAAATTTTCGGACCGTAATCCCAGTTCCGAATAATTCGATGCCTTCGCTTTACAGCTGTTTAAGATTGTCCAATCCGGTGTGAACGACGCGAGTTCATCACTTGATGGTCGGATAAACATGTTTTTAAAAAAGTGGGCCTGCCAAGCGACTTCGGTCACTAAGCGAACAGACAATCGGGTTGTCGGGTTTGCGCCACAGAATCCATCCACCACATAGAGATCCTTACCACTCAGCTGCGTGGTGGCAATATCTTTAAGTTGTGACCATGTATTTTGTGTCAACGGTTTGTTGTCGGAGCCATCCGCTTCCCACCAAACGCTAGACTCGGTGTGCTGGTCTTTTACGATATATTTGTCCTTTGGTGATCGTCCCGTAAACCGACCCGTGCTTACATTTACGGTATCTAATTCAGTTAACTGACCTCGTTCGTATCCCCCGAGTCTTGGATTGGTTTCCGCCTCAAATAGCAGCTCATACGAAGGATTATGGGTAATTGAAGTTGTAGCGTTAATTCCGATTGTCGAAAGATCGATTTTTGTTTGTGTGTGGCTGACCATTTTGACGACTCCTTGGGGCAAAAAATATTGGGCGTCATTATACCGTGGCTATTTGCGGAATTGTCAAATTTTTAACCGTATAATCCCGGCGATTAAGCCATGATTGTGGTAAATGATTTTTCCATTCGTGTGAGTTGTTCCAACGCGTCACTCAACACTCCCTGGGATTGACAGCCTTTGATTCGTTCAGCAATCGATCCGATAATATCTAAAGCAGAGGACCGTTCATTTTCGATTCGTAGCGGGTCGTTGAGTGGATCATGGTTAAGATTGGCGAGAGTCGCGATTACCGATTGAAGGTGCGTGATTTGATTCGATAACTCAACATGAAGCTGGTGGGAATTTTTAAAAATTTCGGGATACCATTGGATGAACGCGGCGAGTCCTGATAATACGCGGGACAACCCTTGAGTTCGGGTGATGATTACTTGGTTGGCGCTATCCGTGGCGACCTCCGCTTGGTGGAATGGAATCCGCTGAATTTCGGCTGCGATTTGGTGTATTTTTTCGGAATTAATCGTTCGGTTAATCCCCTCGAATTCACGGTTGATTTCATCGATAAATTGGAGGTAAGTGGCGTTCATTTCTTTCCAGTAAAACCGATGCTCACCGTTAGTGTCGTAAATCCCAAACAGCTGATTGCTAATGGACTCAAATAATCGTTTAGGTGTTGACGCATATTTTAATTCACAATAGAGGTCGTAGGCCACATCGATGGGGAGTTTATATCCGAAAATATCTACTTTTCCGGATTGGATTTTGTCACGATATTTTTGTGAAATGATGGGCTCTAATATTTCCGTAAAATCGACATTTTCTAGATCCGTGGTTGCGGTCAATAGTGCCGCCCATTTCAGGCTATTTGGATGCCGGATGCAGAAATTAGAAAATCGCCGTAATTCTCCAAGACGTCCAAAGATGATTCCGTTCACTTTTTCTTGAGAAAACCCAAGCTTGACTAGTTCCATTTCGACTTGACATCCTAATTGACGGCTTAAATTAATCGTTATTTTGTCAATGTATAAATTTCGTCCTATGGTCGATTTGTCACTTTTTCTCCGAAGTCGTAGCCAGCACATTCGTTGAGTTGATATGCGGCTAAACATGCGTTCAAGTAATCGATTCAATGCCTCATCAGTCAAACTGGCGCCGTTGTAAATAAATCCGCCGCTGCTTCCGGAGAACTGTAGTGTGTCACATTGTTGTTTGGTTTGGAGGTCACTGCACCACAGCAACTGATCAATTCCGACGCCAACAAGTGTCGTGGGGCGGCAATTGATTCCATCGCTACCGAGTCCCACAAGAATTCCGTCCTGCAGCGATAACGAATGGGAATCCCACAGAACCTGTAGGGTGGTCGGATTGGGGTGATTGCTCGGATTCGTGATCACATGTCGACTCCTGGAATTTTTATGTACGTATTCCCGGTTTCAGTTTGAACAAAACCAAACATGCTGTCGCGATGCCCACCGGCTAATACAGCGTATTCGATATCGACCTCCGATGAGTTGATTTCCGGTAAATAATTCCAATCATCAATCGTTGTGACCCGTACCTGACGACCGTTGCATTGAGCACTGATTAATTTAAAACCGGTGATTGTTGGGATCGCCAGTATCGATTTGATCTGTGAGTCCCTATCAAGATTCGGAAGTCGTAGTGTTAATCGAGCCCTTTGATTAATCGGGTCAATCGTCCACATGGCACAATTCGTTATTTTTTTAACACGCTCTGGCGGGGTGTGATGAATCAGTAAGGCTCGCTTAGTCGGAATTATTTCTACGTTTTTTGACGTAATGTCCCCGATGTAGTCCATCAGTTTGATTCGTTTTTTACGGTCGATTTGGCCGTTCATAATGACCTTTAGTCCTAACGGGTCCGTATTAAACGTTCGGGATATTGTTTCGTACGTTAGCAGTATATCAAGTGGGTCTGTGGCCTGAAATGATAGTGGCATCTGGGTGATCTCGCGGCCTCGCGCGGAGGGGTGCCGTGCGGCTTGATAGCCGATATCGAATGCTTGAGATCCTTCAATCGTTCGATCGAGAGTTGTGACTTGTTTGAAAAATTCGGGTGATGTTGGTCCAAACAGAAATTCGAGGGATCCGACAAAAAAACCCTTGCTGGTTTCGGGTTGTCGGTCTAACCCATTAATGATGTTCCATATGATCCCGGGATCTACCGAATGGTTTGGGCTCGTATAATAGGATGCCACCGCATATAACGCCGGATTAATTGCCAGATACTGGTCCGAAATCACCGATTTTTTTATGGCAATAAACTGATTCGTGTAGTTGTCCAAAATAGAATTTGCCGGGTCTTTCCAAACGGTAGTCGCAATGGCCTGTTTTAATCGGTGAGCCGCAATACTTTTCGCGGCCGTCCAATCAATATCCATTGGCGTTCGATTGGGAATCGATTGGAGATACAGCAAGCTAATCACGTCCCGATGCGAGGTGATCCAACACTGCCCGGGGGTTTGAGACGCAGCGGCAATTACCGCGATATTGCTCGTATTTGGGAGAAGCTCATAAATCGTGATCGGGCGGGGAGGGCGCGGAAGTGACAACGGTCGATTCACGATTGAGGCGTACTGAACCACTGGTACGTGATGGTCTCTGATAAATTTGATTTTCAGTTTGATACGATGCTCAACCGGTGAGTTGATCGATTTCCATTCTATGGGCACCTCTACGCTTGAATTGGGTGGTAACTTCGATGGAATAGTGATCGTTTGTGCGGCGCCTGAGATTTCTAATCGACCGTCAATCGGTGCCTGGGTTCGATTTTTTAGTTCAATCTGACTCTTAATAACATCGCCTGGGTGGGTAATGGTGGGGAGCTGAGCGGCTATCTCTAGGTCTTTTTTTATTGGTAGCACTTGAGTTGATTCTCGTACGTTTCCGCTCGATTCGATGAAAATTGTAACGATTTGGAGATATCGTGGTTCCGATGGAATTTTTATTGGAACAGATACTGGTGTTGATCCGTTCCAACGGTGTGTCCCGATGGATAGTATCGGAAGCTGCCAATTACGAGTAAGGCCATGGTTCGACTCAGGCGACGCGGTAAAATATCGACTGATGGGTCGAGATCTCTCGGTTGATTGATTCAACGGGCTAACCACAACTATGGCCGTCCCAACCTCGGATAATTGTTGACGGCTTGGGTCGATTTTAATGATGATTGTTTGGCCAGGAACCGCGTGTCCGATTATTTCCGGGGCAATCGTTTGGCCCGACTGATTAGTTGAGTCGACGGGGGCTTCGCTACGCGATTGGATCGGTTTAAATAGCCACGAATCCTCAATAAATCTTGCCAGATAGTGTCCCGGTGATTGGGGTAGGGTGATGATTGAGACCCCAGAATGAAATGGGGCGACATGTGTCAATCCGTTTATCTTAACTTCCTCTGATTGGTTGGCGCTGGTATTGATGCCGTCGGTACGCAATTTAATGCCGACAAGATAGGACAATGAGGGTCGAGTCGACGGAGCTGTGATCCATACCGTTGGATTACGGGTCTCCCAACTAAAATCGCGTGCAGGTAGAATCTTGAGATTCCCTTTGACGGCTTTAAGCAGCAGAAAATCGCAGGGGATGGGTGGCGATGGGTGATGATTAAATTGATCAATGGTCGCCAGACGAGTGAACTGTGATTTGGGCCTATTCGCTAGATTAACGGCGTATACCGACCCGTTTAATGGCCGTGACTGTTCGGTGCTTGTCCAAATAATTTTTCGATTTTTATCTCGGGTAACGGTACCCTCGGCGACTAGAATTGCGAATCGATGAGTTTCGGTTTTGGTGTGTTTTATCTCCGAGGTTACTTCGATAATATAAATACCTGGTTTGGGAAAAATGATCGGATAGGTGTCACCTCGTAGTGGATTGGAACGGTCAAAGAACACCGTCCCGCTCCCTCGAGCGAACCCAATTCGAGATGCGGTCGGACCAATCGCGTGAGTTTCGGTGAGCAGCCCCTGATGAGCGGTAGAGTCCAGTTCCTTTCCCGTAGCAATTGCCTCAATCAATCGAATAGAGTCACTGCGTGAAATCGCTAATTCATGAGGAACTTTGTACACGCGTACCTCGATGGGGTGAGTGCGTTTCAACGGTATCATCAAGGGCAATACGGTGTTGGGTTCGACTTGAAAATGCCGAGGTCGTATTCGGTACGAACTACTGGACTTTGATAACCGAATCCAGATCGTGGAGCGATCATCCCGTTCAGTGATGTGTTGATTCCATTTTTTCTCCACGAACCCTTTGCTTTGGATTGTAAATTCATACTCTCCCTCAGGTAATCGAGGGAGCGCGATACTCCCGTTTGATTGACTCAGACTGATCCCTGAAATGGGGCCTTTGAACCGTATCGATGCCTGTGCGACCGGTGTGGAGTTATCATCGACTGGGCGGCAATTGAATTGAACGGCACTATTTCCAGATGTGATGGCTAGGCTGATACAAATGGCCGTGATTGATGCTGAGATTATAGCTAAAAATATAACTCGTGGACTAATCTGGAACTCCCATAAAGGTAATTTAGCGGAACACCCAGTATCGGAGTCCCCAAAAATTGTAAATTGTTGTTACTCCAGTCGCAATCAGAAATGACAATAAAATCTGATGATTCGTTGCATGAAGTGACAATCGATTGAGTCCGATATTTAACCCGAGGGATGTGGTGTACAGCATCGAATACTTAACAAACTGAAAGCGAAGTCGTTTCCGTTTTTTAAAGGTCCACGCACGATTCAAAATATAAGAGCAGATGGTCCCACTTAAAAATCCGACCCCTTTACTCAGACTTAACCCGATGAAAGGTAACGCACTGTTGTACGTGACGAGATCAATGGATACGGAGGTAATCCCGACGATAAAAAATTTTATTCCTTGAACACCAAGTTCATGCCGTGATTTTGAAGACATCGGGTGAGAGTGTATCAATGTCAAGGCTTATTCGGCTACCGTCTCTCAATCCGTACCGTTATCAGATTGGGTGAATTAGCCTCATTTGACAGTGGTTTTCGATGGGCGCATAATACTTCGGTTTGATTTTTTGTTGTAACCAAACTCGATGGAGGAAAAATACCAATGGCGCGAAAAAAAGTAACAGTTGTCGGTGCTGGATTTGTTGGATCAACCGCTGCTCAACGCATTGTTGAGAAACAATTAGCAGATGTCGTCCTAATTGATATCGTCGAAGGGTTGCCTCAGGGTAAAGCATTGGACATGATGCAATCAGCCGCAGTTGAAGGGTTTGATACCCATATTCTAGGCACAAATGATTACGCAGATACAGCTAATTCGGACGTTGTCGTTATCACGGCGGGTATTGCGCGAAAGCCGGGTATGTCTCGGGATGATTTATTGAACACCAATGCGGGCATCGTTGGGGGCGTTGTAGATCAAATCGTGGCGCATTCTCCCGACTCAATTTTGATTATTGTGTCGAATCCATTGGACGTTATGACACATCTGGCTTGGAAACGATCTGGCTTCGCGTCGAATCGTGTATTTGGGATGGCGGGAGTACTGGATTCGGCTCGATACGCGTACTTTATTGCCGAGGCACTAGGATGCTCGATTAAAGATGTCAGGGCAATGGTCTTGGGTGGACATGGCGATACGATGGTTCCGGTGCCACATTTTACGACTGTTAACGGGGTAACTTTGACTGAACTACTTCCGGCCGACACGATCGAGGCGATAAACGACCGGACGCGTAATGGTGGCGCGGAGATCGTAAAACATTTAAAAACTGGTAGTGCTTATTACGCCCCTTCGGCCTCATCCGTGGCGATGGTCGAAGCGGTATTATTGGGATCAAATCGCCTGCTGCCGGTGTGTGCGTTAGTGAACGGCCAATACGGAATTGATAACTTGTACTGCGGAGTTCCCGCTATGGTGGGTGCCAATGGCGTCGAACGGATTATCGAAGTGGGCTTAAGCCAATCGGATCTCGCGGCACTTCAAAACTCAGCTATGGCAGTTAAAGAGCTTGTTGGGGCGTTGAAAGGATAAAGGTATGGCTGGATATTTATCGTCGTCGATCGGTCGTAAGCAGATAGTGGCGGTTACCGGACTATTTCTTACATTGTTTTTAATCATGCATCTATCGGGTAATTTTTTGATTTACAAAGGCCCGGATGCTTACAATGCCTACGCTGAATTCCTGGAACATTTGGGGACGATTAAGATTCTGGCTCGGGTGGGGTTGATTGTATTTTTTTTGACTCATATCACATTTACTGCGTTGTTAGTCATCGACAATCGTAAGGCCCGTGGGGCCCAGGGGTACGCGGTTTCAAATTCGGTTGGGAAGCGGTCTCTTGCCACGCGATTGATGCCGTACACCGGAACATTGGTATTAGCCTATCTTCTATTCCATTTGTGTGACTACACGTTGGCGGATCACGAAAGTGTTCGGTCCCTTGTGAACGGCCAAAATCTGGGGTTGTATGGATTGGTTTACAATTCCTTCAAGAATCCATTGCGCGTGGCATTTTATGTGCTTGGAATGATTGGGATCGGCTTGCACTTGGTCCATGCTGTTCAGAGTATCGTTCAGACGTTTGGATTTAATCATCCCCGATACACGCCGTTAGTAAAAAAAATTAGTTTTGTTGTTGGAGTTGGAGTGGCTGTTGGATTTGCGTCAATTCCGTTTTATATGCATTTCTGCACGATGTCGGCGTGCTCGCTGGGCGGATATTAGTAAAGGACAAAGTTATGAATCTTGATTCAAAGATCCCTTCGGGGCCAATCGGCGAAAAGTGGACCAAACACAAGTTTGATATGAAGTTGGTGAATCCAGCCAACCGCCGTAAGTTCGAAGTGATTGTTGTGGGAACTGGTTTGGCCGGGGCGTCGGCTGCGGCAAGTTTGGGTGAGATGGGATACAATGTTAAAGCATTTTGCTTTCAAGATAGTCCCCGTCGAGCCCATAGTATCGCGGCTCAGGGTGGTATTAATGCTGCAAAAAATTACGCGAACGACGGCGATAGTATTTATCGACTGTTTTACGACACGGTTAAAGGTGGAGATTTTCGAGCCCGAGAAGCCAATGTTCATCGATTGGCTGAGGTCAGTGTGAATATTATTGATCAATGTGTTGCGCAAGGCGTCCCGTTTGCTCGCGAGTATGGAGGATTATTAGACAATCGATCCTTTGGCGGTGCACAGGTGTCACGCACATTTTACGCCAAAGGGCAGACAGGGCAGCAGCTTCTTCTGGGTGCGTATAGCGCAATGATGAAAGAAGTCGCAAAAGGGTCAGTGACGTTGTTTACCCGACGCGAGATGATGGAAGTGGTAATTATCGATGGGCACGCTCGGGGTATTGTGACCCGTAATTTAGTGACCGGGGAGATTGAGTCTCACACAGCTGATGCGGTGTTATTAGCGACAGGGGGATACGGCAACGTATTTTACCTGTCGACGAATGCGAAAGGCTCCAATGTTACGGCCGCTTGGCGCGCTCATAAAAAAGGGGCCGCATTCGCAAATCCGTGCTTTACGCAAATTCATCCCACCTGTATTCCGGTTCATGGTGACTATCAGTCAAAATTGACGTTGATGAGTGAAAGTTTGCGTAACGACGGCCGCGTGTGGGTACCCCGAACGAACGGAGATTCCCGGCGTCCCGAATTAATTCCAGAGTCGGAACGAGACTATTATTTGGAAAACAAATATGCGAGCTTCGGAAATTTAGTGCCACGAGATATTGCGTCTCGCAATGCGAAGATTGTCTGCGATGACGGCCGAGGGGTAGGGTCGACAGGTTTAGCGGTGTATCTGGATTTTAAAGATTCAATCAATCGACTCGGTAAACAAGCGATCGAAGAACGTTATGGGAATTTATTTGAAATGTATGAGCGTATTACCGGCGAGGATCCATACGCTACCCCGATGCAAATCTATCCGGCGATCCATTATACGATGGGCGGTTTGTGGGTCGATTACAATTTGATGTCGACGATTCCGGGATTACACGTTTTAGGCGAGGCTAATTTCTCGGATCACGGAGCTAACCGATTGGGAGCCAGTGCGTTAATGCAAGGTTTAGCGGACGGGTATTTCGTAGTTCCCTATACCTTGGGCCATTACTTGGCGACTACCAAACTTGAGAAGGTGTCTACCGACCATCCCGAATTTAAAAAGGTAGAAGGGGATGTTCGGTCACGGATCAATCAACTGTTATCAATCAAAGGCGGTCGGACCGTGGACGATTTTCATCGCCAGTTGGGATTATTAATGTGGGACAAGTGTGGCATGTCTCGGAGCGAGGCCGGACTTAAGGAAGCGTTGGCCAAGATTCCTGAAATTCGTGATGAATTCTGGAAAAATGTCAATGTGTTGGGTGGTAATGATGAGTTTAATCAGGCGTTAGAAAAAGCTGGACGCGTGGCCGACTTTCTTGAATTTGCCGAGCTATTTGCGCAGGATGCGTTGCATCGCAACGAATCGTGTGGAGGGCATTTTAGAGAGGAGTCCCAAACTCCTGAGGGCGAGGCACTTCGAGATGATTCGAATTATTGCTATGTAGCGGCATGGGAATTTAATGGGGTCGGTAAGGCAGGAATACTACATAAGGAAAATTTAGAATTTGAGAATGTTCATTTGACTCAAAGGAGTTACAAATAATGAGTAAATCAATCAACCTGACCTTGAAGGTTTGGCGTCAAAAAAATTCAAAAACAAAAGGGCAATTTGAGACTTACGCTGCAAATGGAATTGATACTGACTGCTCATTTTTGGAGATGTTAGATGTCGTTAATGAACGATTAACCGTTGAAGGTAAAGATCCCATTGCGTTTGATCATGATTGTCGCGAGGGTATTTGTGGAATGTGTGGCGCTGTCGTCAATGGTCAGGCCCATGGTCCTCAGCGAAAAACGACATTGTGTCAGCTCCATATGCGTCAATTCAGTGATGGCGATACGATTGTGATCGAGCCGTATCGGTCACGCGCGTTGCCGGTGTTAAAAGATTTGGCAGTAGACCGCTCAGCATTTGATCGAATTATTCAGTCGGGTGGATACGTTTCCGTTAAAACTGGGCAGGCACCCGACGCCCACGCTATTTTGGTTGGTAAAGAATACGCTGATTTGGCAATGGATGCTGCCCAATGTATTGGATGCGCCGCCTGCGTTGCATCGTGTCCAAACGCGTCGGCTATGTTGTTTGTGTCTGCCAAAATCAGTCACTTGGCGTTATTGCCTCAAGGTAATCCGGAACGTGAAACCCGTGTTCAGGAGATGGTGGCCCAAATGGACAAGGAGGGTTTTGGAAACTGTTCAAATGAATATGAATGTGAAGCCGCGTGTCCAAAAGGAATTAGCGTATCGAATATTGCACGAATGAATCGGGAGTTTTTATCCGCCTCCAGAAAAAAATAGCGGTTATCCGATGAATATTCGCCGGTTCGGTATTCCGGTCCGGCGACTACTTAATGAATGGGGGGAGTTCGATCGGGGGGTTATCGACGGTTATTTTTTTCCGACCGCCAGGGTTTTTTCTTCCCGCTATTGTAACCGTTTGGTGATCGGCTAGCCTTCGGACTGCTGGTACCTTTACGGGTCGGGGCATGAAAAAAACCATCCAATTCTTCAGGAGTAAGTGAGCGATACCGGCCCGAGTCGAGATGCCCTAACATGATGTGGCCATATTTTACTCGTTTTAATCTCACAACTACGAGTCCTACTTTTGCTACCATTCGGCGAATCTGTCGATTTTTTCCTTCATCCAGACAAATTAAAAACCGATTTCGGTCAAGTATTCGGATGTGTGTGGGACGCGTTTTTTCGCCCAAAATGAGCATGCCATCTTCCAGCCTGTCGGCCATTCCCTGGGTGAACTCACCGGCCACCGTCACGATATACTCGCGGAGATGCTGGGTGGAGAGTGCTTGTTTGGCCAGGACACCATCATTTGTCAGTAAAATAAGACCTTCGGACTCTTTATCAAGACGGCCGATCGTATGCAGACCGTTATATTCCTTTGGCAGAAGGTCGGTGATTTCTTTTTCCCCATTGACGGGTAAATTGCTTACAATTCCCTTCGGTTTATGGAATGCGATGGTGCGTTTTATGGTGTTGGGTTGCCGTGACGATTCTACGACGATTTGGTCGACTCCCGGCTCAATCATTGTCCCGGGTGTGGTAACGATTACCCCATTGATTTGAATTCGGCCTTCGGCTAACCATCGTTCGGCCTCACGACGGGAGCAAATATTGGTTTCAGATAAATATTTTTGAATCCTTAGTTTCATGGGTTAACTTATTATCGATCTAAAATACTCGATCGTTGGGATGAGTCCCGAGTCCAGCGAGATGCTAGGCGTCCATCCAATTAACGTTGACGCAGCGGTGATGTCGGGACGTCGTACCTTTGGATCGTCTTGAGGTAATGGTAAATATGTCAACGGGGAGGTGGACTGGGTTAGGGCTATTATTTTATGAGCCAGGTCGGTGACGGTAAATTCGCCCGGATTACCTAGATTTATCGGTGTGGCTTGGAGATCACTGTTCATCAGTCGTATACATCCATCCACTAGGTCGCTGACGTAGCAAAATGATCGCGTCTGTCGACCATCGCCATAGAGTGTGATGGGGTTGTTTTGGAGGGCTTGGACAATAAAATTACTGACTACTCGTCCGTCATCGGCTCGCATCATCGGTCCGTAAGTATTAAAAATCCGTGCGATACGTACCTCAACGTGTCGGGTGCGTGCGAAATCGCCGCACAACGTTTCGGCCGCTCGTTTTCCTTCATCATAGCAGGAACGAATACCGATTGGATTGACGTTTCCCCAATAATTTTCAGGCTGAGGGTGGATGGTTGGGTCCCCGTACACTTCAGAGGTTGACGCCTGGAACAGTCGGGCACCCGTTGCCGCCGCGTGTTCTAGTAGATTTAACGTCCCGATGACCGATGTTTTTAGTGTTGAAATGGGTTGATGTTGGTAATGTACTGGCGACGCTGGGCAGGCAAGATTATAGATCTGATCAAATAGTTGGTTGGGAATCCACGTGGTTACGTCGGCTTCGATGAAGGTTATTTGAGATGATACGCTGGTTAGATTTGATAAGCGGCTGGTATATAAATTGTCGACAACGGTAACCGTGTGACCCATGTGGACTAGTTTGGACGTAAGATGAGCACCAATGAACCCGGCGCCCCCGGTAATTAATATATTCATGTCGTTAATTTACTTGGTAATTCCCAATTACTCAATTTTACCGTGTCTGAACGTCGCCTATCGAGTACTTGAGGTATGCATTCATTTGATGTTACACTCGCCAATGGAGAGCTGGCAGAGTGGTCGATCGCGGCGGTCTTGAAAACCGTTGAACCGAAAGGTTCCGGGGGTTCGAATCCCTCGCTCTCCGCCATCATTACACATTCGTCCATCATAAGTAAGGGTTCGGATAATTTAAATACGATTCTAAACTTGGGATGCGGATCCTTTGGTTCGTCTAAGTTTAAACTAACACATTCTTTGATTTGAGTTTTTTTATATTGTTTTTTTTGTTCTAAGATCAGAGTTTTAAAATACGTATAAAATTGCGGGTTTTAAGGGGTGTACTGAACCAAATTATGATTATAACCGATAAACCTGATTTAACGTCGATTTCATCAGATACTCTGAATTTGCAACACAATTTACCTACTAAGCCACAGTCGATATCCCTTGAGAGTCGCTTTGTCGACTTAGTTCCAGTCGATGTCAGTGCCCATGCTGGACCACTATTTTCTTTAACTAACGGTTCCCCGATATCTATTCTGGGGCGTCATATCAACGAATATAACAGTAATGACGTAATTTGGAAGTATTCTTTTGATTCTCCAAGTTCGACAGTGGAGGAATTAGCTGAGGTCTTGACCAAACGGCTTAACACCGATAGAGCCCGTTGTTTTTGTGTAATTGAAAAAAAATCCAAAAGCCCCGTCGGGATAATTAATTATTTAAATAACTATCCAGAGCATTTAAAGATAGAGTTAGGCGGAATTTGGTTTAGTCCCATCGTGCAAGGAACCAAGGCGAATACAGAGGCTGTTTTATTGTTACTTGAACATGCGTTTTCTTTGGGATATTTGAGGGTGGAATGGAAATGTGATGACCGAAATCAACGGTCTAAAAAGGCAGCCTTACGGTTGGGATTTAAATTTGAAGCTATTCAGGAATCCCATATGATTGTGAAAGGCGAAACTCGAAATACCGCATGGTTTCGTTTGTTGCATTCTGAGTGGGAGGACGTTAGATATCGACTTAAGTCGTCGTTGTATGCGAAGGATGAGTTGTGGTGGGAATCAATTCATGCTGTTTAAAATCATCAAAACTTCAACCTCTTTAAATGCAATCGGCTCATATGCCACGTTCTAATGACGGATGGACCCCGTCGGGGCGGCAATTGATGGGGAGTTCTGACTCTGATACTGAGCGTCGGTCGGGGGCGGAGCTTTTGTTTAGTGGGTGGGTG
>RHAI01000150.1 GCA_010028705.1 bacterium | reverse complement strand
TATACCTCTCCAGAAAAAAAGAGTCCTGGCACCTATTCTATGGAATCCCAAGAAGTAGCCAGAGCGGCCCAGGCGGCCCCCCAAGAGAGGTTTAACGCCCTCTTAGTTAAGTACAACGTAAGCGCTACCTCAAAGCAGCGCCTAGCCTTGGTTAAACAAATGGTGGGCTTACTTGATAAGCTGCCAGTTGCCTCACAACAACTCTTCACTGAACGACTAAAAACGACGGTGCTTGAGGTTCAAAAGCAATTGGCAACGCCCATTTTGGTGCATAAGTTTGGTGTAGAAGGTAAATTAGATTTGGGGGCTGAGGCGAGTGTTACGGAGCTCCGAACGACGAGTAAATGGCTACCTTTTCAACCTGGCGACCGCCTGACTCAGCTATCGACCGATCTCACCGATCGACACCACCTTATTCAGTACCACAACGCGTTGGTGGATGTTGTGAATGGTGATGATAATTTAATGGCTAAAGCAGCGGCGGTTCGAGATGTCGTACACCAACCAATTACTGGCGTTGATAGGGGTAATATCCCAATAATTCGAACCAACGCGTTGACGCGACTGGCCAATCAGGCCACTGAACTTGCCAATCAGGACTCTGAAAAATATTCCCAACCGGGTGTTGATCTGAGTTCGCCCGATGCTCAGGGTCGGTTAACCCGATTGAAGGCGTTACTTCGTGATGTCACTGCGGCGTATGATGTTGTCAACGGTGCATTCCCGGAAGGGACCAATCCCTTCACCACGATACAGTCAGAATTAACGACGAGCGTTAATGATTTTGAAAAAGATATCGCCAAGGCGGTGCTGTCACAGGCGTTAATGCATTTTATTGAACCTCAAAAGTTTCAACCGTCCGCTCTACTGAATGAGGATAATGCACACTCAGTCCAATTAAACCCCCTGTTACAGACTTTAGCCGACGGTACCGCCACCGCCAAGGCTTTAACCGACTACAAAGAACAGCTGACCGGGGAGGGGAAACTATTAGGAAACGACCCGGACTTGGCGAGGTTGTTTGATGCGGCGATTAAGAAAACCAGTGCCACGCAAATTCAGGCGTGGGTTCGGCAAATTATTGCTAAATCACAGTACACTAACACTCAAGAAAAAGTGAAAAATATCCAACGCGTCACTCGCGGATTCCTGGCACGGTTAGATATCAAAAATAAACATAAAGCCGCGACCCAAATCCAATCCATGGTTCGAAAAATGTTAGGTAAGCGTGAACTGGATCGACTGACGACCGACTCCGCCAATGAGCAAAGATTACAACTCGAAGCCCAAGAAAAAAGTAACCTAGCGGACGCTGTCCGATCACTCGAAATACAGCGGGAGATTCAGGCCTTGATTTGCGATGTTCAACGCGTGACGACTAACGGCCAAAGGTTAGCCCCGCGTGATACGGTCACCGGC
Source organism: bacterium (assembly GCA_010028705.1). Classification (GTDB taxonomy): domain Bacteria; phylum Margulisbacteria; class Marinamargulisbacteria; order SXXA01; family SXXA01; genus RHAI01. The sequence continues at coordinate 591 of RHAI01000150.1, read as the reverse complement.
TGGTGTGATCGATTGAATGCAATAGGAAAGGATCTAAAGTCATCACAACACCAGCCAGAAGAGTTTGCCCCACTAAAGACATTAATCACCCGCCAGGTTACCGCGTGGAAACAGCGAGATGCCATCAACGGCGTTTTAACTGATTCAGCCAAGACCCCCACCGCCATGTGTTTGGCACTTCACACGGTTTTGGAATGTAAAGGAGACGTTCACTCCGTGTACCAGGGCGTTGGATTGGCCCAGGGGGAATTGTTTTTAGGAAAATTGGTGTCGGCGGAGGGTGCGATTATAACGGATCCATTGGCCCAAGCCCTGGGAACCGTTTTGGCGCAGGCGCGGGGTAACGCGTATGGCGCGAAGTATCAAGCGGCACAAACCTCAGCCGATCGAACAGGCATTATCAACTCTGTGGTGGACTCTTTATCTGTAGCGACATTTGATGGTGACAACCCTCAACAACTCCTCGAGACATTTTCGGGCAAAGTTGCCGGGCACATTACGAAACACGTGGAGGGGCTTCGGAAACAGTATCTCTCCAGCATTGAATCGACAGACCAATCGACGGTCAAACAGTTGGAGGCCTTTGTTGAC
>RHAI01000149.1 GCA_010028705.1 bacterium | reverse complement strand
ATAACAAATGGAACATTCCGTGTCCAACCCCCCATCTTACGGCGAGTTTCTACGCAAAACCCCAAACGCGACAAAAACTCAGCGATTGAATGCTATCCGCGAATTCTATCAAAAATTATTGGCCGACACCTTTTCTATCCCTACACCGAATTCCATCCATTCATCCGGCAATAACAAACAATAAACTCCGTCGCGATGTTTGTTCAGATTCTCGTCGATTCGCGATTGCAAGAATTCCATTGAACGCCCTCTTCCTCTCAAATACCACTTTCCCTTTTTGCCATTCTTGACCACAATCGGACAATAATTCTGTATGGCTACGCGAATCATCTCTTCTTCCGTCTTGGCAGAATCGAATCCTCTCGATTCCACATCATTCGATTCTTTCAGAATTTCGCAATTTGCAAAACGATGAATTTTTTGGCGGCTCATTTACAAGATGTCGAGAGGATGGAACCCACTCACTATGAATCCATACCCACGCATTGTTTGTGTTATTTACAAAATAATATTCGTGTGTAGGTCGGTATTATTGATTACGCGTAAAAAGCATTTAAAGATACCACGTCAGATAGGATATCCGGCTTTAGCTCAGTTGGTAGAGCATTCGACTGTAGTGGTTCTGTAGAATATCGAATGGTCGCTGGTTCGATTCCAGCAAGCCGGATATTGCCTTCGTAGCTCAGTTGGTTAGAGCATGCCCTTTTCAACTACGTATGAAGAGTAAGGAATTGGGTTTGTGGTTTGTAGTTTGGCGCCTTCGTAGCTCAGTTGGTTAGAGCATGCCCTTAGTAAGGGTAAGGTCTTGGGTTCGACCCCCAACGAAGGCTTTTCATATAGTCATTTACAAGAGCGACTATATGAAATCAGTAGATTACCTGTTTTTTTTGATATTATCTTTGCAGGCAAAAGGAATGCCCTTTGTGGTTTTGTAAATTTTGAATTCGTCCATATTGGCGCATTTACGGTTGAGTAATCGGATATACTCGGAAGCCGGTCTGGCGCCAGAGTAAAACTCGACGGATTTGGTTATGTATGGGCACACCGATTTGCAATTGCGAGTGAAACGATACACAGTAGTATTGCCACTGGCATCATGACAATTCGCCGCAATGGTCTTCTTTGCTAGATAGTCGATGTAATAGGCTTGGTTATTTATATTGCGGGTCGCGTCTGGTTTCACACTGGTATAGGGTTGAGGTCTGCGAATCCAGCGGTATTTTGTCATGATTAGACCAGTGTTATTGAGAGAGGATGCTTTCAACACATTTGGGTTATTGAGACAGGCCATTTCAGGAGAGGTCTTGATTTCCCGCAGAGGATATTTTCCACAGCATCCCCCGTGGCCTTTCAATGCGCCGCCTCTCGACAAACTACGGATGAGCGAGCGTCCGAGCGTGTCTTGGCCTACATATCCAGCGCTTCGCCGCGTCCCGTTGAGAGAGAATGCGGGTTGTCCAACACTCGAATTATTATATTGTGCAAATGATTTTCGTTTTAGAGTGGCAATCGACATATTGTGTTGAGAGGATGGATAAGGATGATATACAATGGTTTGATATTATTCAGTATCCGTATCCGATTCCGAATCATCTATCCTCTCTTTTTCGAGTCGTTTTCGATGACGATGACGACACATTGTGTATTTTGGCTACGTGTGTTTTCATTTGTTTGCGCGTTTTGCCTCTCGTATATTCCCACAACCTCCATCGCAAATAACAGACGATGGATAACCTCTCTGCATCGGGCGTCAATTTGTGCATAGGTAAGTTGGAATGCCAATAATGCACGTCCATGAAGAGGACATCGCAAGTTCGACAATCCACTCCTACACCAAATTGCGGGAAACACGTCTCGGCGCCGCTATATTTGCCCTTTTCAATCACGGCTAAATTGCCGAACCCGTCGCCGTCATCGCCTTTGTCTTTATGGAGAGAGGTCTGAAAATTGACGTTCGTCGTTATTGTGGTGAATGACGTATTCTTGATTTTGAAATGCGTCTGGTTCGCCTTCTTACGCTGCAATTTGTAATGCGCGGG
>RHAI01000148.1 GCA_010028705.1 bacterium | reverse complement strand
ATAAAGGGAGGGGTCATAGGGGAACCGTAGGTTCCCTATTTCACATACTCGATGAGCGGAGAACGCATACAATTCTCAATATTCTTGAGGAACTTGTCTTCCTCCGCTCCTGTGACCGCCGCGTACAATCGGTCAAAATCTTTACGAAGATGGCCGTATGTAAATGTATCAAACATATACTGTGATGAACTGAATTCGCGACTTTGGATGTGGAGTCGGCACCTATGCATCTCAACAACGGTCCTTTTTTCCTCTGTTGTTGCCGAGCCATTCATACAGGCACTGATTCTATCGGTAAATGCCGGATCGTCCACGCGCTCTAGCAAATACTCGCCCAGCTTCACACGCATCTTATGCAACATCCAGAGCGCCCGAACCGCAGTAGTCTTTAGCTCATCGTCGCCGTTCCTATTTATGTCTGCGATGCTCTGCTGGATAATAGCAACGGTCACGTGTAGGGTACCGACATAGCACTTGTATAGGAAGTTATCCGTTACATTGTCGGTCCAATCCATCTCTAGGATCTGTTCGTAGAGAAGGGCCGCGAATGTAACGAAGTTCTTTACTTCGTTCTGACTGAAAAGCGTTTCCTGCAATTCAAAATACCTCTTCTCGTTGAGAGTGAATATAACAAATGGCGTTCCTTCCATTTCCTTTGTCAGCGTCTTTATGTATTCATCATACTTTTCTAGACCACTCATGTTTTGTGTTTTGTGTTGGATTTTAGTACAATAATCATTACAAATAAGTATGGAATCAATTTTACGGGGGGTCGCAACCCCCCGTTAACCCCCGCCTTCGTAGATGGGAGACAATGCCCGGTAAAAACCCGCCTTCGTAGAAGGGAGACAATCCCCCGGTAACCACCACGTTTCACGAAGGCGAGGGCTTATGGGGGTAGCGACTTCGTCGCAACGTCAACGAAGCTGACTGCGACCCCCATATAAAATTGAACTACCCGCATATTATAAATGAACGCAAATGAAATGCCAGATCTAGTCGCGTTAATAAAACAGCGCAATCCAACTCGTACGTATAATGCCGTAATAGCGGTCAATATGTGGTTGAATTATATATCCAATTACACAAAGCACATACCAGACGCAAAATTAATACGGTCCATACTAGAGAAAGACATTTCAATCATAGCGGACGTCTTTAGGGACACGGAAATCATCCAACGGGCGTTTTTCAATCAACCCGCCCAAATAACAGCGACATCCGTCGCGTCCATAGATGATCTTATGGTTTCCGACACCCAATTAGGATCCGGTACATTTGGCGTGGTATTCGCGGGCCAGTTGAACGGAAACGACGTGGCCGTAAAAACGTATATGATAGAATCGACAAAACAATACTGTGATTGGTGTACGTTTATGAAAGAATACGCATTACTGTGTAAACTACAGGGCAGCGGTATTGTCGGAAAGTTGCACGGGGCGGGGTGGCATATGGAGTACTGGAGGATGGTGATTGAACCACATTCAATTGAGTCTATTGAATGGAAGCGACATCCATTATGTACCGCGGAGAACATGAAACAACTCATATGTGATATATTTGCCGCAATCCGGCGAATACACGAATTGACCGGATACGTCCACGGCGACGTGAAACCGTGCAATATAATGTTGGATATTGTAGATGACAAACCCGTTGTCAAAATCATAGATTTCGGATTGTCGGAACCAGTCGGTGTAATAGAACAAAACCACAAATACGTACAGTCTATGTATTGGCGCTGTCCGGAATTGCTGGACGAGAAACCGTGCGATCTGGTCTATGCGGATATGTGGGCGACGACAATTACGGCATTTGATATCATGGCCGGGCGATGCGTGATGTACGAACTGGGTGCGAAATACGATATTGATGCGATCGGGATGTCAAAACTGTTGTTCTGGAAATGTCTGAATCGTGTCGTGATACCCGAGGAATGGGAAGCTTTTATGGAGGAGGACTTGTTGGACTTTGCGAATGAACTCTATGAGAAACACATCAAATACCAATAAACTTCAGCGTTCCAACCTCTGCTTCTAATTTTTTA
>RHAI01000147.1 GCA_010028705.1 bacterium | reverse complement strand
TGAATGGAATCGTGATTAGCCGGCGATTCCCATTGCCATCCTTTTTATACCAGAGGCCTTTCATACGGTTGAAGGCATTCTGGTTCTTAAATAGGATTTGAATGAATCGGTCCTTTCTTCCCGCAGAGAATCCGTAGAGTTTGTGGTATTGGACAATTTGCGCCGACTCGACCTGTTTCTCCAGCCATTTCAAGCCAGAACTGGCATACAATTCCCGCATAAATGCATTTACGGTTCCTTGGTCCCAATCATCCCCGACGCGGAGGAAGAAGAAGGGGCTGAAATCATGCACAATAATGCTGCAGGTTTGTCCTTGTTCATTGACGCCGAATATTTGAATCATAAACTGTCTGGGTTCATAAGTCTGGCTCGCGTCGCCGCTACTGACAGAAACATCTTCCTCGGAAGACTGGTCGGAACTTCCACCCGACCCGGATTTAATAGCAGTCAAAGTGTCATCGAAGGTTTTAAAATCAATAAGGCGAAATGCTTTGCCGGCGTTCATTTTCATAGGTTTTTGGTGCATGGATATAATTTTTGAAATCGTATGTTTAATTCGTTTTCAAAAATTCAACGGATTCAATTTTGACTATAGGCCTGCAGAATATTCATTCTAGGTAGGTCTTTGCCTAAGGCCCGTTCCTTTGCCAAAGGCTCGATTACTCTTTGCCAAAGGCCCGATTCCTCTTTGCCAAAGGCCCGATTACTCTTTGCCAAAGGCCCGATTACTCTTTGCCAAAGGCCCGATTACTCTTTGCCAAAGGCCCGATTGGCCCGATTACTCTTTGCCAAAGGCCCGATTACTCTTTGCCGAAAAAGAATCCCAAGAATCCATTTGTCGGTTTAGCGTCGGATTTCTGTATTTTGCGAGTGTGTCGTGTTTTGCGTGGTTCTCCGCCAAATAATCCTAACACTGGATGTTGCGATGCAGTTGTGTGTTCGCCTTCATTCATATACCATTTCGCCATTTTGTTTGCGCGTGGGTCGCCGTTATAGTATTTCACTTGTCCGTTTTTAATGATGAATATAGTGGGATAAACAGAATAAGAAATATCCACGCCGTATTTTTGTTTGATTTTGGGTAATATCTGATTGACTTTCGCGGATTCAATTTCAAGGTATTTCACGTCGCGATGTTGTTTCGAGAGGATTCCTCGCATTTTCTTCCATTCCGGTTTTAATGCCTGACATCCCGAGCACCAATCCGCATAGATTTTCCCCGCGATAATCCGATTTTTAGGCGCGCCACGTTTGTTATGTTTTGTGTGTCGGTGCGTATTGCCTCCGTCGGTTTGTCCCAACACATCATTCTGGTCGGGCAAAGACATATGTATGGGTGGGTGGCCTATATATAAAGACAATAATAAGAAAATCGAGAACTAGTATATATCCTCTCGAACAACCAATATATTATGGCAGAAAAATCCAATAAAATCCGCGTGTTGTTTTTAATTTTTCTATTCATTTCATTTGTGGTGGGTGCTTATGTGCATTCGACGATGGATTTGAAATATATGATTCGCCGGTCGGAAGGAATGGTGGAAAGTCGAGAGGATGAAGCCGCCGCCGACGCCGCCGAGCCGATAGACGAAGGATGTCCCGACGTCCTGGTCCAGCGCGGAACCTCTCTCCATCTCTACAACTCGAGAAAACCGCACGCGGAAGGCGAGAACCCAAAAGTCTTTAAGAATTTAGAAGAATACAGCGCCTATTTAAAGACGCAGCCGAAAAACTGTCCAATTCTGTTTTTACAGCAGGAAAACGATGCCCAAAACCGCGATGTATATCGTGTAAGGCCGAGTCCATTCAATCCGTCGGCGGGGGTTCCTGCACAATCCGCATTGCTAAAGGAATATGACGGGAAAGTGATTGATGCGCTCGACGCTTCTCGCGAAAATGGCTACAACCAGAATATGTATCCCGGGTTCGACCCGCAAGGCCTCTATATTGGACGCATCACTGAACCCGATGTCATCCATAATTCGACTAAAAACGACCAGTTGAGCGACAACCCAATGGACGATAATTGGGGAGGGGTCCTATACACACAGAAAAAAATCGACGAAGGCAAATATGTAGAAAACGAAGTCCGACCAGTATCTTATCCAAACGCACGAACCGTTGTCCCC
>RHAI01000146.1 GCA_010028705.1 bacterium | reverse complement strand
TGATGTGTATGAGAGTTATTATACGCATATGGCGGAGGATGAAGACCCGGAACCCCAGTCTATATTACCTTCTGCCACGCGACCAACAAGACCAACAAGACCAACACAACCAACTCAACCAACTCAACCAACGCAACCACCCCAACACATCCCAGAAGCGATAAGCCCATCTTTACTCCTTCTAGCAATTCAACACGCACCGCCATCCTCGACATCGGCTCTGACGCAATCAGAAGCGGATAACGAAGAGGTCCAAAATTCCGAGTCGTCCAGTGAAGACGAAGACGGCCCACATCAAGAAGACCAAGAGGACCAAGAGGAAGACCAAGACAGCGAAGAAGACGACCAAGACGACCAAGACTCCATTTCATAATATGCGTGCGCAGGAAGAAAATTGAACGACGATTACATTTTATTTTGTAAAATGCCAACGACATTTACTCAAATACTCAATCCTATATCAAAGACCGAACCATATCAAGACCCCATCTAATACCATGTCATCCAAACGAACCAGCTCTCGCAAAGAATGCGCAATTTGCGCTGAGAATTATACACCAAAAAATGAGGCCGTATGCATTTACTGTTCCTATACGACATGTAGGAATTGTGTGAGGCAATATGTGCTGACCGAAACGGAACCGAAATGTATGAATTGCAAGAAACCCTGGACACGCGAGCACCAGAATGAGATTCTGAGACCGATTTTCGTGAATGCCGAACTCAAGAAACACTTGGAACAAGTCATGTTTGACCGCGAACGAGCGCAATTGGTAGCGACAATGGAAATCGTAGAGCAGCGCCGAATATCGCAAAAGTTATCAAGTGAAAGGACCATTTTAACCCACGAATTATGTGTTGCAAATGCACAAGAAGGGCTATTGAATGCAAAACTCCGCGAAGCCAAGATTTATTTGCGAATGGCCAAAACCTCGCCAAAGATGCATCCGGATATCAATGTGCAGAAACTGGTAAGTGAAATATCTGTGTTGGAAGCGGAATTTGCCAAATGTGAAGCCGAAAAAACCAAAAAAATTCAACGATACGAATTTATCACCCGGCTATTTCGTCTGACCCCGGACCAACGCCGCATCGTCTATGAGAATCAAATCGATGGCGCGGACCCGAATGAAATACTACATACAATTCTAGCCGGAGGAAATGCGGCGGCGGCGACACAGGGAGGCGGCGCTACAAAACGAAAATTTGTGCGCGCTTGTCCAGTAGAATCGTGTAGGGGGTTCTTATCCACACAATGGAAATGCGGGCTCTGTGAGACGACTACGTGTTCGACGTGCCATGTGCCGAAATCCACCAATGCAGAAGACGAACATACCTGCAACCCGGACGATGTGGCGACGGCCGAATTGTTGGAGAAAGATACGAAGCCTTGTCCGAAATGTGGAACCGGCATTTTCAAAATCGACGGTTGCGACCAGATGTGGTGTATAGAATGTCATTCGGCGTTCAGTTGGCGGACAGGCGAATTGGAAACGGGTCATGTGCATAATCCCCACTTCTTCGAGTATCAGCGCCGGATGGGGACAAACACCCGCAATATCATGGACCTTCCTTGCAATGCCTTGACTCCGGATGAATACCATGGCGTCATTCATCACCTGTTGGGAAGACTATTCACGAATGTTGCCAGAAATCTACGTGTAACGCGAAAAATGGAACCGATTTCAGCCGCCGCGGAAATGGAAATCCGCCGGAAATCAATCGACGCATCGATGAGTATTCCAGTGTTTATCGCATTGTTGAATCGATACCGCCACGATGCCATTCAAAACCACCAAGAATTGCGGGTCAAATACCTGACCGAAGAATTCAATGAAGAACAGTTTCGCAGCAACCTATTCAGAGATTCGAAGAAATTCAATAAGGAACGCGAATTCGGCCAGGTATTACAGACTGTCGTATTTGCTATGACGGATATCTTGACTCGGCTGGTCGAGTATTTCCAAAAATCCGCCAACAATGTATATTTAATCGACGACGAAGACTTGGACGATACCGTCCCAACACCCACATCGAAACAAGACGAACTGCTAGACCCTCACAAGACATTAGCCATTCTGAACGAAATCGACAACCTAATCGATTATGCGAATGAATGCCTGGCCAAGA
>RHAI01000145.1 GCA_010028705.1 bacterium | reverse complement strand
AAGAAAATCTATGTGGGGTTGCCCGACGCCGCCACGAGGAAAGCCGTCATACAGATTCATATTGTGGGAAAGCCTCGAGAGGATTGTGTAAGAATCGCGGATTTAGTGGAAATAACGGATGGCCTGTCTTGTGCGCAAATCGAGAGCCTTCTCAACGAGGCGATGCTATATGCATTGCGAAACGACCGGCGCGAATTCACCTATTCCGACGTCGATTTCATACTCAACAAAATCATCGCTGGCTGGCAATCCTCCGACCACGAATTCACAGAGGACATGGTTGAGCGAATCACCGTCCATGAAATGGGCCACGCCATCCTCGGAATCGTCGCCAAACACCATTCTAAAATGCTGAAAGTGATCCTCAATTTGTCGTCGCCCAGAACACCGGGATATACCGTGTTTGAGAGGTCGGCGTCCAATATCTATCTGAAAGAGGCGCTGTTCGAACACCTGATTATTTTGCTGGGAGGACGCATTGCAGAAGAGGTCGTCTATAATGTCAGTATCACTACCGGCGCTATCAATGATTTCGAAGAGGCGCTCAAATTGGCCGAGAGGATGATTCTGCATTATGGAATGGGCGACACCGTGCTCTACCCCAGCAACAGTGAAAAATACAAGGAAATCGTCGATAACGAAGTCAGCCTCTTGATTAATCACGCCTATATCTTGGGCCGCAGCGTTTTAGGCAACTGTCGAGAGGCAATTCTGGAAACATCCTCTCTCCTCCGACAAGAAAAACGGGTGGATGCCGCAACTCTTACAGAAATCATACAAACGAAATATCCGGAAATACTTACCTGGCGGGATGTGTTCTAATATGTTGGCGGGATGCGACGGTATCATAACAACAACTCTGGTTTCACGCGCGTTTTGGAAAAAAACTGTATTGTATATATAAATCTTATGAACTCTACTATTTTTAGTCAGCGAAATGTCGCTTTGTTCGTTTTTATTCTAGGGGTGCTTTTGTTGGGCGCAATTCTGAGAAGTCAAGAGATGTTTGTTGAAGGTTATTTTTCCGCGTCACAACAGCCGCGTCGTAGTAGTAGTGGTAGTAGTGGTAGTAGTGGTAGTAATGCCGGAACCTCCGCCCGGGGTGGTATGACGGCCGCGGCGAACACGGCGAACGCGGCGGTCAGAAATTCCGCATAATTAAACCCAGCGCTTCCGTCGATTTTCCTATATTCTGCGCCTGGATTCTTCAGTCAGCGCCATCAACACATCCATTGCGTGCGGTGTTGTTCCTCCTATTCCGTTGCCGAGCTTGTCGCCGAGCTTGTCGCCGAGCTTGTCGCCGAGCTTATCGGCCAACCAGGCCAAGTCGGCATTGAATCCGAATATCAAATCGGTTGCATAATCGAGCATATCTTCTGGGATATGCTCGAGACATTTCGCTAAATAAACCGGGTCGCATTGCCGGCGCGCATTCCGTTCTCGGATTTTCCATAGACAGGTTCGGAATCTGCTGCCGAATTTAGCATAACTATATGTTCGTCGGAATTGGTGTATGGCATTTACATATTGTATTTGCTTTTTCAATAGACCTTGCCGGGGTGGAATGATATTCTCTATCATCGTCATTTCGGGATATTGAATCGGCATATGGTTCAATGGATTGCCCATCACCTCTACGTAAATGATTTGGGCGGGCAAGACTGGCAAATCATGTAGAGCGTTGGTATGACAGGATAGAATGTAGAGTTTGTCGGGTAGGGCGGGCAATGCGCGAATCCGATTCCGCGCGCACAAGAGTTGTGTAAGATTCGGCGGAAGAGGCGATGCGAGTTCGACCAGATTCGGGTTATTCGCAACACAGCACTCGACGACTGTGGTTGGCAGGACGGGCAGACGTTTTATATCCGAATGCTCGACACAGATTCTCTTTAATTTGAGAGGCAGCCGGGCGGGCAACTCGCCAATATTGGCGTGATAAATCGACAAATGTTCTATCCAATCCGGTAATGGCGCGGCAACTTCAGTAATAATGCAACGCGTTAGGCATAGTTTTCGCATTCGAGTGAATCGACTTAAATCCGGGAGAGGCCCTATCGCCCCATAAATTTCAATGATTTGAGAGTCATTCAGTTTTGATACATATTCGTCCATACTAAACCATTGGATACCCTCTATATAAGCAAACTTACACATTGATAC
>RHAI01000144.1 GCA_010028705.1 bacterium | reverse complement strand
GATTACAACCTTTGCAATAACTGGTTCGGGTATCGCGATAGTATTGTTGCGGTCGGCCAGCACTTCAATTGGAAGTGGGTTCTCGGTGTCGGTTATCATCTCTGGCTCCGAATCCACGCAAATCGTCGCTCTAGGGACATTGTCGGCATCCGCGTCTGTATCTGTATCGGAAGATTGACTCTGACAGGCGAATCGATGAACCACTGCAACGGCGCACCCGGCTAGAGTCAGAATCGCACTGTAAAGCATTATGGCGGATAATATGTCGTCGGTCATTTTTAGGAAAAGTGGCGGAGAAGTTGTCTTGCGCTCTTCCGCGCTCTTTTCTAGAATCAATTTTCCACGCCGGCGCAAAATGTATGTGCTTAGTGTATAATCAATCATGAATGAATGGGCACAAACTGTTCAAAAGGAATACAGAGCCGGGAAGGCCAGAAACCCCGCATTCTCATTGAGAGACGCCATGATGTCGGCCAAGAAGGTCTATAAATCCAGCAACAAGATGGCGACTTCGGTGGCGAATCAAGTCACCGCGCCTCTCAAACGCAACAACAAGTCGAGAGGAAAGCGTTCCAACTACCGCCGAAAAACCGCCAAACGCTCCTAAATCGTGATACACATATAATTCAATCGCGTTATATGTGCAAAGAACCCCTCTTATTTTTTCGCCGCCGCCACCGCCACCGGCTTCACTTGAACCACGATTCGCGACAAAGTATATTCCAGACTATGTGTGTTATACGACGTTTTATCGCGCAATGATTCTTCCACCTCCGTTTCAAACTCCTTCAGTTTCTTAAGAGACATCGCTGGAACAATCAGATTGTATTCGTATATCTGTGTTGCAAAACTGCCTATATTCGACCTCACAAAGTGGAACTCCGATGACAAATCGCCGCCCAATTTTATCCACTTCACATCCGATTTTGGGAAAAACCCCTTTAAGCCATTTGGATTAAACAATATAATCGGTAGATTGTGTTGGCTGGCGATGGCCCAATAATCAATATCGCTCAGGTAGTAATCGTCGCTAATGACGATGGCCTCGAATGATTCCGGCGTCAATTCCGATTTAGCGCGAATGAACCTCTCGAACATTTTGGATTTGCCTTGGAAACGCATTATGGCGACGACGTTTTTCAGGTAATCGGAATGGATTGCGAACAGATTCATATATGCCGCGCACAACCGCCGTTTGATTTCGCGTTCCGTCCATTTCTCGCGCAACACGGATTCCACTATGCGCATAATCGGCTGGAATGTGCAGTGAGCGGTGGAACGGTAAATCCATTCGCGTGCGGTGTCGGGGAATACGCGTTTCCAGATTTGTTTTTTGTTGCCGATTATCGGAACCACATTCACTAAACATTCGTGGGCGGAGTCGTCTTCTTCTTCGAGCGCGATTTTAGGGGCTTTGTATTGTTCTTCGAGAGGAATCCTCTCGTTTGGATAGAGAACGGAAATGGAAGGGTTCGCCGTCTCGTAGTTGGTGTGTTTGGCGTATTGCCCGGTTGCGTCGGCGGTGGCGGTGTCGATTTCCACAAAATATTCCGGTGTAAGTGCCGACTTGACTAACACAAACTCATCCTCTCGAATATCGTAATCGACATTGCGCGCATTTAGTCGATTCGCGGTATCATACATGAATAATTGGACGCGTTGATTGCGGACCAATTCATCCGCTAAACGTCCAACGTATATCCTCTCGTTGTTGTGTTTTGAAATGAGATTCTTTTTCGGGATGGCGAGTTGTGCGATTCCGTCGTTCTCTTTGATGATACAGTTGGGACTCGCGTCGTCGGCGTCCTCGCATTCATTCACCGCTGCCATATCCATTAAGGTGCGTTTTCCAATTTTGACAAAGATGACATAATGTTTGATTAGGGAAACTAACAAGGGTTCAATTTGTTTGACTTTTTGCGCGTAGAGGATGGTCGGGTCATCGGCGATTTTGCGAATTTGCCGCATTGTGGTTCGATTGTCGAATTCATTCATCAATATTCGAACGCGATTGCGGAATGCGTGGTAAAATTGGCTCTCCAATACGATATATTTGGTCATTTTCTCGCGAGTTCGGTCGGCTTTATTCGTGGTGCTGATGGTTTTGTCGGCCGACATGATATCGAGGCCTTCATACAAGCGCAGGCCGTCATTGATGATGTCTTGGTTCGGGTGGATGGGGACAAACT
>RHAI01000143.1 GCA_010028705.1 bacterium | reverse complement strand
ATATGATAATTTGATATCATTCTTATTCAAATCTTTTTTATTTAATCTTACTTCTTTCTCTAAATTATTTGTATATGTAAAATTACAAATAACTTTCATTGAATCATATTTCTCTTCTATTTCTTTTTTAAATTTATCCAATGTTTCATTAGATGGATTATCTACTGGTAAATTATTATTATCACTTTCAAAATTATTGTCACTTGACCATAAACTATTTAAATACATTACAAAATCATCAGTATCTATTTTTTGTTCAGTAATTTGTTTCGTAACTGGTTTATCAACTGATTCAACAGCTGGTTCAACAACTGGTTCAACAACTGGTTCAACAACTGGTTCAACAACTGGTTCAACAACTGGTTCAACAGCTGATTCAACAGCTGATTCAACAGCTGATTCAACGGCTGATTCAACAGCTGATTCAACGGCTGATTCAACAGCTGATTCAATGGCTGATTCAACGGCTGGTTCAACAACTGGTTCAACAACTGGTTCAACAGCTGATTCAACAGCTGATTCAACAGCTGATTCAACAACTGGTTCAACAACTGGTTCAACAACTGGTTCAACAACTGGTTCAACAACTGGTTCAACAGCTGATTCAACGGCTGATTCAACAACTGGTTCAACAACTGGTTCAACAACTGGTTCAACAGCTGATTCTTCATTAGATTCTATAAATTGTTTATTTTCCATTTAAATAATAATAAAATAATTATTATATGTATTTCCTTCAATTTTTATAAATAAATTTTAATAAGCACAATTTCGAAAGGCAATTGGAAAAGGTACTGTATCTTTAATATTTTCCATACCAGTAAACAACATAGTCATTCTATCAAATCCTAATCCAAATCCACCATGTGGAACACTACCATATAATCGCAAATCAGTATAAAATTTCATTGGTTCCTCACTAACACCTTTACGTTTCATCATCATTAATAATTTATCATAATTATCTTCTCTCATAGACCCACCAATTAATTCACCAATTTTATACGGCATAAGAAGGTCAAAATTATGACATAATGTTTCATCTTCATCTTGTTTCATATAAAAGCTTTTAATTGCAATCGGCCAATGAGATACAAATACTGGGCCACAAAAATGTTCTGTCAAACAGTTTTCTATTTCTGATGATAAATCTTCACCGAATTTAATTGTTTTTCCTTTAGATTGTGCAATACTAATAGCTTCTGTATATTTAACACGATGAAATGGTGTTGTAATAATAGTTTCAATACGGTCTTTCAAACCCTTAGAAACAAATTTATCTAAATTTTTAATATCATTGACAGATTTATCTAGAACATATTTTGCAACAAATTTAATATAATCTTCACCAACTTGCATTAGTTCATCTAATGTTAAAAAACAACTTTCGATTTCTAAATGTGTAAATTCAGAAAGATGTTTGTTAGTTGAAGAATGTTCACTCCTAAAAGATTTATTTGTTGTATAAACAGACCCCATAGCACATGCAATTGCTTCTAATTGTAATTGTGAACTAACAGTAAGATAAACTGGTTTTTCAAAATGGTCTTGAGACCAATCGTAATTATCAGTTTTGACTTTTGTAACTTTTCCATTTACATCTTTTGTTTCACTCATTTCAAGTGCTAATTTAGATGGAATAGAAATATCTTTCTCTGTTACTTGAAAAACACCAGCACCACCTTCGCATTCATTAACAGTAATAATATTTGGGTCCAAATGAAAATAGCCTTTTTCTTCAAAGAAATTATGAGTGGCATGACTAATTGCTGATTTAATTCTAAATACAGAACCAAATGTTGCTGTCCTTGCGCGTAAATGAGCAAAATTTCTTAAATGGTCTAGTGACATTTTTGTTTTTGATAAAGGATATGAATTATCACAATGACCTAATACTACAAGTGAATCTGATAGTAATTCAAATAATTGACCTTCCGCTGGAGATTTTACTAATTTCCCATTAATTTGTAAAGACGTTCCAACAACAAATTTATCAGAACCATTGACTATAACCTGAATTCCTTCTGGGTGACTACCGTCATTTAATTTAACAAAAGTAACATCTTTTTGAGGTCTAGATGTTGTTACCCAACCTTGGACTAGAATATTCGAGTCAAGTAATGTTTCATAACTATTAAAAATATCAGAAATACGCATACATAATTAATATATAAATTATGTATATATATTT
>RHAI01000142.1 GCA_010028705.1 bacterium | reverse complement strand
GGTGAATCCTGCAACAGTGGTATCTACATCGCCGCTAAATCGAATGGAATACCACCAATAGGGAGGAATGTATAAAACGGTTCCAGCAAATACTTCGAATTCCAACAGCTTGATTTTCGAGAGGATATCCTTTTCCTCTGGGCTCGACGGAGGGCTCCACACATCAATCGGACACACAAATTCATAATTCTCGTAATCCGCGACGGTGGGCAGAATCTTGCCGTATTTGGGAGGACACATCTTCACACGAATCTTGCCTCTCGTCGGAACAATGTAATTGTGGGATTCCAGTCGATATCTTAGTGGCGTGCTCACCATGGCCGACCCCAACAGAATATCGTGTTTGGAATACGCGCTTAAAGGCGGTTTCAAGAATGCATCAACGGAATGCGAGAGGCGGTCGAGCCCACTCTCTTCCAAAAACACGTGGTTCCTCTCACTAAAGTATTTGCCATTCGTATCCGTGGTTAGTAATCGGCGAGCACTTCTCAATGACATCGGCACAGCATCGACGGATGTTTCGGAAGCGCGGTTCGATTTCGGCGAGAGGCCGCGATAATCCGCGGAGGCCTTTACACAAATATCTATATTGTCGTATTTCTCGAAACGCGCGACTTGAAACCTCTCGACGAACTCCGATACGACCGGGTCGAGTATTTGGAATAATACTGGCTGCTTGACGCCAACGACCTCTTGCAATTGGGCCGCGGATTTATAGTCCGTTTCGTAGATTTCTAAATCGTCGCTCGTTTTCCACGCGGCCGTTATATGGATATACAAAAACAATACAACGACGAATATGAATATCGTGAAAAATGGGTTTTGCATCGGAATTGTTAAGAAGATTATATTGTGTAGGGGCATTTTCGCCGAATGCGGAATGACGCATCAAACGGATGTGAGCCTCCAAACTTTGCCTCAAAACGGGATTTGGAGTGTGTGAGAGGCGGACTTGGCTTACCTTGGCAATGAGCCCATTAATTGAAATCCAAGAGGTCGATGGCGGGTTGAGTATTCTGAGGATTTGGCGAAGAGGCCACTTGGCGACTAAGACATTGTATGGTAATGGTCATATGGCGGACTTCGCGTTCCAATTGTCCTATAACCAATTTCTGATTTTGAATTGTCGTGTTGGCGCGTTCCAGTTCAGCGTAATGATTCGAGCGGTTGGCATTTAAACTCTGCAGCCATCTCTGATGCATAGCTGTTTTTACGTGTAGTGCAAATGACTGACGGGTTTCGTATTTCTGGTCGCGGCGATTACTACAAGGGCATCGCAGACCGTGTGGTAAGTGCGCAAAAGAGGGGACGGAGTCGGCATACGAACCTTCGAGGGAAATGGAAGGGGAGTAGATATCGGCTTCGGTTATGAGAGACATTTTTTCTTGTTCAGGGAGGTTGTTGTTGCGGATTGATTGTGTTTGATTTGATTCTTACAACACCGTGCCGGTTGTCAGAATCCCTTTCAATTTTCGACTACTCGATATTATTTCACAATATTCCCATTCGGGTCCAACACTTTGGTGCATTTGCCGGTGGGTCCTCGCACATATTTCGCATAAAGAGCCTTCTGACTAATCGAAGGGTCGTTGGCGCCGGTTTTTAACTTATTGTAAGTTATCTGTTTCTGACAATTTGCATAAGCGCAATATTTGTCGAGGTCATTGCTGCTGGAACCATATAGAATTGAACGCATCATCAGGGAGGGGCTTTATACAGTCTCGGGCGATATCATTCGGCATTGAATAAATCACGTTATTGCACGGTGGATTTATGAAAAACACGATGTTCGTATTCTATCCTCTCACCAACATATCTTCCAGTGGAAACCAATTTTCCAGAGGATTCGATTTCAACAAAACGCTCCGCCGTCAAATCATTCAGTAGAAATCTCGATGTATTGGGACCGTCTTCAATATATACGCCAACAATAGTTAGGTGCAGAGTCTTACACTGGTCTAAATACGCGCGGTAAATATCCGACCCGCCGCACACAAATACGCGTTTATCCGGATAAACCTCCAAGAGCATTCCTACAATATAATCCACGTCGTCCATTTGCGTGAAGAAGACGGCGTCATTGTCGATGTAATCCGGCATATACAATGCGGGAGTGCGTGTAATGACCACGTGAATGCGGCCTTTTAGTGGTCCTTTCGGAAGACTCTCGAACGTTTTCCGGCCCATTATCAATATCGAATTGGCCGTTTTTTCTTGAAAA
>RHAI01000141.1 GCA_010028705.1 bacterium | reverse complement strand
ATTACTCCCCCTCCTTCAGCGCGGCATACAAAACAACATTATCCGCAGGCCAAGGCCAAACTCTATTGTCTGATACGCAAACAGGAACACCGCGATACTCATCCGTTGGACAATCACTTCGATGTACTTTAATTAACGGTTTCCATTTATCCTCACGCATAATTTTTAATTCTCCCCGCAACCGCTCAATCTCGTCTGCGGCTTCATGAATAATGTTTGGACCATCAAATTTTTCACTACGGTTTTTAAATTCCGCAGCAACACGCAACCGTTCAACTATGTCAGCAGTTTCTTTCGTCGTCATCGGGTTTCCAATCAAGTCCAAACATCAATTGTTCGCGTAAATTCCAAACCAACCTGTTCAGCTGAGTACATTGGGAGACAGCGTTATCGCGCTGCTTTTCCATCTCACGCAATTGTTTACGCAACTCAATAATATGATCTATCGTTACTGGGTCAGCGTGACGGGTTTCAGGTTCGTATGGTCCTAACCATTTTACTTCTTGCATCAGTCTTTTGCTCCTAAAACCCGCCATCGCCCCTCACTTAGGCGGCGGCATCTCCTTGAGCCGCAGCCTTCAAGATTGTAGACAGATCACGCTCCACTTGGGGTAGGCTCGTCTGTCCGGTTTTCGTACCCGCTTGGGAGTGAGCCGTGACGCTCTCCCAATGCTCTTGGTACCCTGCGTCCCCCTCAATGATTCGCGCAAGATGGGTGGCGATATTTTCCAAAGCCTCAACTTGAGTGAGCGCCATCGACGACCAATTCTTGCCTTGGCGGAGGACCGCCTTGATGGATTGGGCGGTCGTCGCGACCTGAACGTAGTCGCCATACACTTTAGTCTTCAATTCCATAACTTTCTCCCTTGATAAGCGCGAAGCAATCTATTACTTCACGATTAGTTGACAACATACTATTGATTGGAGATTGTCAACTAATAATTCAAGGGGGTACAGATGCATTTGGTAGCGAAACGTTTGATCGATAAGTTGGGGGGCATCCGCGCGGTCGCGGGGATGTTGAATATTTCAACACAAGCGGTCAATAACTGGACGAGACCGAAGGATAAGGGCGGCACGGGCGGGTTCATCCCGTCTCACCGCATGGTTGAATTGATGGTGGCTGCGAAACTCAGGGGCCTTGAATTAAATGAAACGGACTTTTTCCCTAGGCGGCACCCGCAAGAGGCCGAAATATATAGTTTCGAAGAAAGAGGACCGAACGGTTGACGGGATTGAATTCGATTCCAAAATGGAGATGACCCGTTATTTGGAGTTGAAAATGCTCGAAAGAACGGGGATCATCACGATGTTGGAACTGCAACCCCAGTATATCGTTCAGATCAACGGGGAAGATTATTGCAGCTACACGGCGGATTTTAAGTATTACGATACTGGCAATGAAGAATTCGTAATTGAGGACGTCAAATCCATTGCGACCGCCGCTGATAAGGCGTTCAGATTAAGGAAGAAAGCCGCCGAATTGTATCACGGGATTACAGTCAGATCCGTGATCATGGGAAAGAAATTGACTCCACGCGTCAAACGTGGGAAAAAGAAAACGGCCCCGATGGTCAGTCGGAGCCGTTGAATAGGAGGCGGGACTGCAATCCCTAATCCTGAAACTGTGTCGGCGTCAGTCAGGACTACTATCTGTATAGTCCAAGACATGGCGCATTACAATAGGTTGTATTGCCATGTCTCATCTTGCTTCAGCTTGGGCTATTAAACAGACGGGTCTTTCGATGCCCGCTAAAATGGTCCTCATGATTTTGGCGGATTACCACAACAGCGCAGATGGCGGCTGTTACCCCTCTATCGCGACCTTGGCGGAGATGGCGTGTTGCGATGAGCGGACGGTTGTTCGTGCTGTCAATGAATTGACAGTCATGGGTCTGGTCACGCGCGTGACGCGCACAAGTGCCAATGGCCGCCAGACGTCAAACCAGTACAACTTAAATTTGCAAATTAGTGAGATGGGTGACAGACAGTCACCCCCTACCCCCCCATATCTGTCACCCCTTGAACCAGTAATAAATAAACCTTCCGATATTACATATCGGGCGGACCTGATTGGTAAAAATGAAGATCAGGAAGAGCCGCCAGACGCGAAGAAGGTTTTTTGGGACGAGGCGGTTGGAATGCTGATCACAGATTATTTGAGATTTATGACGCTTGCGGAAATGCAAGCCACTGTTTCTCAAATGGGATCAGGCATGTTTAATGGGATGAATTTGGCCCAAGAATCG
>RHAI01000015.1 GCA_010028705.1 bacterium | reverse complement strand
GTGCAACAACAATTATTGGGGCAAGTATTTAACTCAATCGCATCCGCTAAAGGTGCCGACGGGGGCCATGATAATGTTAAAATGGAAGCGTTGGCGAACGATATTTCTCGGTTGCTGGCGATGAACACCACTGGTAAAAAAGAGGCCAAAGAGGCCTTGGGTGCGATCGTTCGCGCTGGCTTTGATATTGCTGGAAGCACTAATAATGTGGACCTGCTTCATGCATTTACAGACCATGCGATCAAATCGGCTACAGTGCGCGAAGGCCAGAGATCTGGGGCTGGCACCCAACTCGGCGGGATAGCATCTAAAGGCGTAAGCGAAGTTTTAAAGTTGATAGACGCCGCTGGTGCATCTGGCTCGATCGATTCTATCAAAGCTGTAATTCGGGGACTAAACGAGGCGGAAAAGCAAGACCTATTCGATCGCATTAGCAAGCGCAGCTCTGCGGGGAATAAAGTTGCAATTGACAAGTTTTTATCTAAAGGGGAAAAATATGCAGCTATTTATCGCGAATTTAATGGGGTGGAGGGGTATGTCCTCCCCGATAAATTGGCACCGCTGTTTGAGACGATCGTAACAAAAGGTACACCCGCCGTCCAAGGACTCGCTCCCGGCGAACGTGAGAGGTTGACCGCTGAAAAGAGACGACTTGAAGGCCAACGGCACGATACGGCTAAAGACAGGATTGAATTGACAGGCTTAACCGCTCAACGGGACCAGCTTAATGAAGACTTAGGTGGCCAACTTGCAGCCCAAAAAGGCTTAACGGCGACCGTTCAATCCCTGACACAAGAGGTCGCGGGTCAACGCTTGCAACAGAATAAACTGGCTGGCGAATTGGAGGCTACCGGCGGTGAGATCACCAAGATTCAAACGGATTTGTCACAGTTAAGGGATAAAAAACAAGCCGGTGATGCCACGCATCAGGCGACCCGCGAGGCGTTACAGAGTGAATTGAACAAAGTCACGGCGATTTCGGCGGAAAAGAATGAGCAGGGAATAAAGCTAAAGGCCAGCCAAAAGACAGCGGAGTTAAAGTTAAAATTGAAGGACCAACAGATCAAAAAAGAGCTTGACGCCAAGGCAAAAAAAGAGGAAACCCTTAAAAATGACATCGCGCGTGAGACGGCTCATATCGCCCAATTGACTGAGCAGAGGAATGCGGCGGTTGCATCGGAGCGGGCTGCCGCGCAACAGGAGGTTCTAAAACAGACGGTACAAGCGGTCGCCAATTCCGCAATCTCTGCCGCCTTGCGTAATGTGCCAAGTTCCCAAACGACGGGGGGGGGTACGGAGCATGTGCCTGTAGCTCCGAAGATTGGCCCAAAACTGTTTCCATCGCCACCGCTACTGCAAGCTAAGGGGGACACAATGCCTGTAGCTCCGCAGATGGGGCCAAACCCGTCGCCATCGACACAGCTACCGCAACATACAGGGGACGTTTCGCCTCAACCTGAACCGACACCCAATCCAAACATTAAAGTCGCGGAGCGGTTGCAACAGTTGATCCTGCAGCAGAAAGGTGCCCTCAGCCACTTGGAAAGGATTGGCAATATTCATGCGATACGGGAACTTGCCGCCATAACGAAGGGCACCACCCTCCCCACGGGGCTGCTCGACATGTCCAGATCGGGGCTTTTAGAGAAGTCCAAACAACAGGAATTAACGGCGTTGCTCAATGATCAAAAACTGCTAAAAGGACCGTCTTGGTCTATTAGTGGGGATAAAATCCAAGGCCGCGCGATTGACATCGAAAAAATAAGTAAGTTGAACCCGGAGCAACGCCAGGCTCTGGATCAAAAAATAACGGCTCTATTGTCGACGGGTCGGTCCACCGAGACACCAAACTCTATTCAAAACTCAATTGATGGGATTAAAAAAATTCTTGATGGGACGTATTCGGCCGATCGAATTACTGCCCTTCAGGCCAAATTAGTGGTGGGGGCACGATCGTATGATGACTATCTCGAGACGGCAAAGACGTTTGGGACGTCCGCGACACTGACCCCGTTGATCGACAAACTTAAGGAGTCGGATGCGGCGACTCAGAAAGAATACAACGCCCGGCTGGCGAATTTTGCGCAGCAATTTAGGGAAAGGGGCCTGAACAAACAGGATATTGCCACGGTGTACGATCGGGTAATTTTGTGGTTCGGAGACGCTGCGGATTCCAAGGCGGTGGGTGAGAAATTTTCGGATATATTCTCCTCTCATCGACGGGGATTTGATCTCAAAACGTCGGCCGTTGAATTTAGTGATCTGGCCGATCGTGTCCGTGGACAGAGCCGCTTTCAAGATCGTGGAAAACTGTTGGCCGACAACTATGCCAAGGCGGTTGCCGGAATGAACACGTCTCACAATACCCTGGAAGCAGCGGGGGCCCGAGCCTACGGTTGGAAGCGGACTGACGCCGCCGACAAACTCGCTAAAGAACGTCGCTTCAATGCTGAGGTGATGATGGGGATCGAGGCGGAATTTAGGTCTGAGATCGTTGATTTCTTGGATAGAGGGCAGACGGCGGATGTGCGCAGTATGATGGCTGGCGCCTTAAGTAATCCCGCCGCTCGAGCGATGGTATCTGGCGCGATCCAGTTGTTGGCTGCCGAAAAAGATATGTATGGCTCGAATCGCTTGGACCAACTTCAACGGGTGATGTTGCCGGCCACAGACTATGATACGTCCCGTGGCACGGATAATCATTTAGCGATGATGTCCGAATTTTCCAAGGCATGGGTTGATGCAACGTCGAAAGCCTCGCCTTCGGCGGAAATGTCAGGGCCTCAAACGACCTTACGTGGCGGACGGTCTATGACCGGTGGCAATGCCGGATTTTTAAATAATCCGATCAAGTGGATGTTAGGTGACGGGGATGAGCTGGCCAATTCATTGGCCAGTAACTTCGCGCGCCAATTGCCGATTATCGGGTGGTTTTATGGAGCTGATGGGGGTGATCAAAGCCCTCATTTCCGAGAAATGGTGAGGGGAAAAGGGGATAATATCGCTCAACTTGACAATATTCATTCCATCGAACGAAAGCTGGGTCGGGATGCGGCTAAAGCGTTACTTGACATGCCGGCCGACCAACTACAGGCGATGGTGGCATCCTTAGACGAGGCGTCGGTCGCGAAGTTGGTGAAAAATATCGGAGGAGAGCGCGCTAAGATATTAATGACGCGAATAAAAAACGATGAAAATTCTACCGTAGTCATGGACGCACAGATTGCTAAATTGTCATCCGTTATCAAGAGTACCCCGGAACCCACGTCGCAGTCGGTGGGCGGGGCGCAGACCATTGAGCCGACCCTTAACCCGTTGCATCAGGATTCGGAGGCGCGTAGCCATGCTGTAACGGAGGTCACAGAGGATAATCGGGCGGCCTTCATTACGATGCAAGGCCAAACGCTATTGCCCGAGCTGTTGCGCCGTGCGGCCGGGGAATTAAGGCCGATACCGACCTCTCAGAATGGCCCGATATCCCCATCGACGTCGGTTCGCTATACCCCTGAATCCATGACTTCGGCCCGGCGGTTACTCGAACCACTGCGCGGGTTGGACCGTTTTTTTGAACCGACGGACCCTCAAACGGACACTAAAATGCCAGCCAATCTCACACTACTCCAGAATGCGCTTTCTGGATCTGAAATGACGGCAGGAGCTGCCCAACAATTAGCCTCACAATTGCGCCAGGGTACCCCCCCGGGGGAACCAGCGCGGGACACGACGACTACCCCTAATCCGCTCATCCCACGGGGGACCGAGAAATTCATCGCTATTCAAAAACTGACTGAAGGGATGACGCTGAATGGACTGACAGTCACGGACTCTGCTGGTCCTGATGATAGCGCGACGCACCACGCAACCGCGACGCAGCGCGTTAACGCATTACACGAGGAAATTACCTCCGTGTTAAGTCATACCGTGACGTCGGATCTTGGTGACGCCGCCCCATCCATTGGTAAATTGGCCGAATATGATAGCCCCGCGGCGGCCCACCAAGCCATCGTGGCAATCACCAATGATTTGACGATATATCTAGGGGTCCAAAAGGATCTCGAAACTCAGAAATATGATCGAGAAACCGATCGCTTGGCTCAGGAACAGACCACCACGTTAGACTCTCGTATCAAAGAATTAGACAGTCGTACCCAGGACTATTCGTTAAAATTGAAGCAGCGTTCCCACGAAATTGTATCGATGGCGGTGTCGGTGGTGAAGGGTAATGCGTCAGGTGGCGCCGTCGCTCTGGCTCAAATGGTGGGTAAACTCCGACAGTCGGGTCTGCACGACGTGGTTAAGGATATCGCTTATGCGATCGCCAAAGTTCAGCAAAATGACACGTTTTTGACTTTCTTAGATGAACAGGTGAGCCAAGCAAAGGCTAAATCAACCGGTAAAATTTCTAAAGACGTTCAATATCTATCTGAATTTGCCGACCAAATTCAAAAATCTACGATTCCGAAACAACCCGAGTCCCTGAAGCTGGATCAGGAACAGCTCAACCAACGGACCGAACAGGTGCTCGGGCGGTTTGAACGCATTCGCGTCTTGGATCGATTGGCGTCTGAATTTAACGCGACCACCAATATCGAAAATATTCAAAAGGTGGTGACGGATCCCGCCGTGAGTAATGATATCGCACGTCTCGTTGCCCAAGGGTTGGCCCTTGATGCCAAAAGTGCCGGACGATTCCTAGCGGTACTCGCCCAAAAGAATGTCAGCCTGGCCACCGACTTGTTCGATCAGGTAACGGTTGAACTTGGCCGACTCAACGCCGGTGACGATCCAAGGCCCCTTCGAGCGGATATTGATCGTGTCGAGAAGGTCCTCAAAGCGGCGGCCGTTCCCGATCAGGTATACGTTCAGGCCCTGCAATCGATTAAACCGTTAAAACCATTTCATAACATCGCCACGGTCGAAGGTCGACGGGCGGTCAACGACTTGCAGAGTGGACGCATCTCGCCAAAAGACATGGCGGCCCGGTTAGCGCAACGAACACCGGATCAGGCCCGTGATATCGTGCGCCACGTGGGGACAGCCGATCGCCAACTTGGCGTGGCCCTGATCACTGATTTAGTGCGTCTCAATCCCGTGCATGCCAGCGCCACGATTTCAGGGTTGGCGAGTGGGCTGCGTCCAGGGCAACTTGGATTCAATGACTTGCGTGCTCTGGTGGCGGCGGTGAATCAGGAGGTGACGAGTCCTCAGTTTGAGGCGTCCATCAACGACCCCAAAATATCGGACGGCTTACCGGGGGTGAAAGATCACTTTACACGTGAGCTGGCTACAATCGAAAAACAGATTCAAACTATGGCAACTGTCGAATCTCGAGTCGTCCTCAATGAATTGAAAGGCCGGACCACCTCGACCCAAGACATGGCGGATCGATTAGCGCAACGAACACCCGATCAGGTCCGCGATATTATTCGCTATGTGGGCACAGAGGATCTTGGGTTGGGCGTGGCCCTGGTCACTGATTTAGTGACACGCAATCCCGAGTTTGCTGGCTCGACTATTTCAGGGTTGGCGAGTGGGCTGCGTCCAGGGCAACCTGAATTTTATTCCATGCGCGAACTGTTGTCCCAAATAAAGGGAGACCTATCGCCGGCGGTTCAACATCACTTTACACGTGAGCTGGCTACAATCGAAAAACAGATTGCGAGCGATCGAACGGGTGCCGTCCTGGGATTGGATACGATGGCGATTACCGAGCATATCGTCAATGCGGGGTTCTCTGTCGTGGCCGAGGTAGCAAAAGGTGTGAGTCAGTGGGTTCCGAGCTCCGGGTCAACCGGTCCGTTGAGCGAATTTCGCCAGTCGGGCTGGGCGAGCAATGGGATGCGCGCCTTTTTAGACGCCGATTTATCCGCGGTTGATGGGGAATCGCAAAAAAAACTGACACCACTCCAAACGACAGTCCAAACGCATGTGGCGTCGGTAGCCGACTTTATCAGTCATAAACTCGAGACACTGAGTTCAGCACACCCGGCCGAGATGCAAAATTTGCTAGAGACTGTGCCGTCGATGTCATCAGGTGATGCCATCACACGGATGGCGGCGGTGGCTCAGTTGACGCCAGAGCAGTTGAACGAACTTGGTCCTTCCATCAAGCCGACGATGTCGATGATGTCTCATATCGCCAAATCCATCGAAACGCCGCTTAAATTTTTGGCGGAACACTTAGCGAATTGTAGTTCCCGAGAAATGGCCACCATGTTACGCAATCCGCACACGGCGGATCAGATTAATCGACTACTCACGACTTCGCCCGAACTGTTAACGGGGACCCACGTGGTTGGCACGATATTGGATTTGGGGACCGCCTTGGAAAGCATTGCCCCGACAATTGGCCGCACATTAGTGACATCGGCTGACGCGGACATCCAAAATGCCGTCACTCTTCATGCGCTGACCCATCCGTCGACGAACGCCTTAGTGGAGCGTACCGCGCAGCAGTGTCTAACTGAGATTGAGGGTCAAATACGCCAAAAATTCGCGGTTCCGGCGGAACGTCAACAGTTGGACGATGCTTTGGCTAATGTAGAAAGAGTTCGAAAGGGTGACGTAACAACGGAGCCGTACCGAACCGCCGTCACGGCGTTGAACGCCCTTGGCTTGGGGTTAGATGTAACGGCGTTTAATGCGGTAGACACCGTTCGTCAGAACGTTGCGGAATGGAGTCAAACGCTGCAAGACCCAACAATCGACACGTTACAACAGATGGCCGAAGTATTAGGGAAGGGTACGATTGACACTGCATTGAAATTCAATCCAACCGGCTACCTTAATGCGGTTGCAACTTCTGGTGAGCCATCCGAAACCTCAGCGTTAAAGGACCATTGGACGGCTCTCCGGTCCGTTAATGCGAACCCCAAAGATCTGGGACAGGCGTTGTTGAATCAATTAATTGCAATGGGAGGCACCCCGCCCACCGAGCTGACCGCCGATCAAGTTGTAGGGGTTAGTTTATTGGCTCATTCTCCAGCCATTGTGGCGGAAGCGATGAATGATATTGCACGCTTGGACGTCAATCCCGATATAGCGATGGCCGTGATTAATGGGGCCAATCAATTGCGGTTGGAGATGGCAACGGCGATCGATCGTGGCGACGTAAAGTCACTCACGACCGAGGGGTTGCATGGAGCATCGGTGAACCTCCTATCCGCCAATCAAGTACTGACTCAGCGATCTAAATTGACTGGAAACGACATCAATCGATTGGCGAAAGAAGTAGAAACGAAGCAACAGAAAAACGAGTTGTATGCCACGCATGCCATCGCATTATCCCGAACGATTGAAGTGGCGACCGGCCGTTCATTGGGTGTCCCAGAGTCGTTAGATGGAACGACCGCCGTCCATCACTTAGCCGATATTTACACTCAATTATCGGAAAACCCTGGTCTGGACCCAAATGGTGAGGCCAAGGGATCGATTGCAAAGGCATTCGTGTCGGAACTGTGCAATTTAAAAAAATCGGATGCCCTGTTTGCCGCGAGTCCAGAGTTGAAAGCCCAATTAATGAACACACTTCGGTTGATTGGTGAGTCAAAGGTTACATTGACGGATTTAGGAGGCAAGCTGACACCGGGGCAGTTCGAGCATTTTTTGAATAATCTTGAAAATTTAAATTTAAGTGGTGCAGAACGATTACAAATGAGGCAACACCAAGCCGTACTCACCGAAAAGATGGGGGTATTACAGAATCCCCGACTCGTTCAATCTATTGCGGCTCGGGATCCTCAGTTGTTGTCGGATGCTATTTCGCAAACAACTACCCCAGAAACGGCCGCTGCAAGGGTGCTGGATGTGGCTGAGGCACTCAACGATCCAGAATTCAACGATCCAGAATTGACCCGGGCAATTATTGGCGATCTGCGAAGTCGGGACATCTCCCGGAATCCCCAGTTTTGGAAGACGTTTTTAAAAGAAATTGCCGACAAGTCCGGCGCCCCCCATATCCCGGGACTGACCCCTCCTGTCGATCAAGCATCAGTCGATCAATTAGGTCAGCGAATAGCCGATCGCCAGTTGAAAGCTGATTTTTCTGATTTTGCTTACGAAAGTTTTAGTATGCGCCCATCGTCGGAGGATGTCGGTGCGGTGGCGCATTCCCAACTGTTGACGGCGTTACTCACCCCAAATTCAGCGTCGTTGATTTCATCGGAGACGTACGATGGTCGGCGGAGTGAGTTGGTGGGTATTCTTAACCATCCCCCGGCACCATCCCCTCATCCGTTAAATAGCATTGTGCATGTCGCTAATGGCCGATTAATGTTAGATCATCTCAGTCGCTCGGATCAGGATTCAGCCGAAAAATTGGCGGCTTTAGTTGCATCCCCGCATCTTTCGCCGTCCGCCCGTGAACTAGTCGCCAATTTACCAGCGGTCAAAATCCAATTGTTGTCTGGACTCGATCGCAATGAGTGTCGGGAAACACTGGGAACCGTCCTTCCGGAAGGAATGGGCCGTATTCCGGGGGATCCAGAGCCCCTTCGGGTCACTATGCCCACCCGATGGATTTTGGAGCAGGTCCCGTCAGTCATTCCTCAGGCCAATAAAGCATCGTTAACCATCTTACTTAACCAGTCGCCACGTCTGGATCGATACGCCGGGGCGATCAACGCCAATCCCGAGTTCCCAGGAATTTTAAAGGAGGAATGCCGAAACAAGCCCCTCACGGATAAAGCATTGAATTCGATGCTGGCGATTGCATCCCCCCAAACCATCGAAACGGTGGTGGGTAAACTGATGGACGAAGACACGAGTAAAGGTTTGCAAATTCTATCACACCCCCAAGTACTGGTGGGTCAGAGGCACCGATTGGAACCTGTGGTTCGACAATTGATGACTCGCTATCCGGGCCCGACCTGGGACGGTGCAGAGGGGGATATGGGAGAAATTGTATCCATGATCCGACGGAACTCGAATCCACGGGAGGGGGTGGGGACCGGCTTGGGCACTTCGACTCAATCGGTCAGGGAAGAACGTCAGGGGGACTCCGTGGCCCAGACGTTGGGTAAAATTGGTGGAAAATCCGAGCTGACACGACGTGCTGAATTGCAACAACTGCTTCAGACGTCGGATACTCGCGATCAACTCTTTCGCCAATTAACCGATGAGTCCAATACAACGCCATTCGGCCCAGATCGCCGGGCCATTTTGGAAACATTGAGATCCTTGACGGCCGGAACCCCGGACGAAATAAAAATGGATATTATTTCCGCTAATACCCGTCGATTCGCCATCGGTGAGGTGGCTAAAAAGTCTACTCTGGACGATCGTATCATTGCCGCGGCAACGCATTGGGAGGTCGTAAAGGGTTCCTCAGACAGCGCATCACACATGCTGTCACTGATTGTTGACGATCCGATGTCGGCGCGTCAGATGGAATTGTCGGGCCGAGTGGTCAAGCGACTGACCGAGGGTTCTAACCGGGCGTCTGTCGAGTTTGATCGGGCGTTGGCTACGGCTTGGATGTCCCAGTCCGATGACAATGCCGTATCGGTGATTGATCAACTGAAGACCAATCCCGATAAATTGCGCTCTATTTTGGCCGATGTGTATCGGGACACCGCGGGTATTCCGCCCTATCCCAGCAAGGCGGCCACTGCCTATGGGGCCATTGTCAAACAGGCGATCGGATATAATAAATCGCTCGATTCCACCAAAATTAGGAATTCTGGGGTTCCAACGGATCACGTGATCGCAATTTTGCATCAGACCTGGCAAGAGGATCCCCTTGAATTTAATGGTGTAATGAATCGGTTTTTGGAAACGCCACTCGATGGCACCGACTCAGACAAAAAGTTTACTCAAGAACAAATTGCCCTTTACACTGGCTTGATTGGTCAGAAACAAGATTATTCCTTCTCGCACAATGGTCGCCGAAACGTCAATGTAAAGGTCAATGCAACTGGCCATGGGCTGGTCCATCTGATCCCAGATCGATCCTTCAGATTCCTTCGGTTGCATAGGACGCCCGAACTACGGCAGAACCCATGGACAACGGTGCTGTTTCGGGCAGGACAAGATCAACAAGTGGAAATTTTAGGTGATTTAAAGGGCAAAAAGATTGGCGTGGAGGTCGTGCGGCAATTGAAGGAAAATTATGCCGCCGCCGAGGGAAACCGGCAAATTGGTACTACGACGGGAAATCCGTTTGGAGTGACCCAGAACCAAGTGGACAACCTTGATACATTGCTGGAAAAAACAGATGGGTATATAGGGAGTGGTAATATCAAAAAAACCCAGGCGTTAGTCACTCAATTGCGTCACCAGTTTCCGGGAATTAACTCTGGATTTGGGTTGGCTTCTCGGGAGAAATTGACCAGTTTGCTGGCCAATCGATTATTGTACAATGACAAAGCGTTATTGGCGGTGACTGGGCCCATGACCCTAATTCAGCGTCAAGGGGCTAGTCGTTCACCGGTGTCTGATATTGGGGCCGATCAAGTTAAAACGACGATGCCAGTCCTGAAGGACGCGTACGAGCGTGTATCCGGTGTCATTAATAACACATCAACCAGCAATGACGCTGTGTTATCAACGATTCGGGACTATATTGAGACGGCCAGCATCTCTCGAATGGTCGACGCCATGTTACCCCAGTTTAAGATTGGATCGGCACTCGCGACAGCGGCCGAACGTATAGAACCGCTTCCGGACACGGCGGCGGACGGCACTTCATTACCTGGGACTCGATTTGGGAAGGCGGCCCGAATGGAACTGATGCAACGTAACGTTGGGTTGGACACATCCAAACCTGTCGAAAAAGAATCCGTTGAGGATTATTTGAGGATGTACGCTGCGACCCGCTCCCTTCCATCAATCGACGAAAAAGATAAGGCCAATCCCGTCAAAGTTAGGCAGTCCGAGACCCAATGGGTTAAAACGGCGGTGGATGGCTTAAGCCAAAACGGCAAGTGTATTTCCGATATTTTTAAGGGGATGTCACACTATGATCAACGGCTTAATCCGCACCAATCCGTCCTGCAAAATGCCATGATTGATCACTTTAGTGGGGAATTGGGGGTCCAAAAGCTTATTAATGCCGCGATTACCGCACAGGAACACTCAACGGGTACTGTGGATGAGAAAAAGGACCGATTGGTCACGGATTTACTCGTTATTGGGATGCGAATTCCCAAGGCATCCGGTACGCAGGCGTGGGGGAACGCGATGTTGTCGGCGATCGGCAAAGGTCACGATAATCCGACTCATCGGCGCATAGCTGAATTGGTAGATGGTAGCCCCGACCCCACACGCATTTCCGACGTCCTATTCCCTAAACGCCAGGTGCTTAATCTTGGAGAAGCTATTGATCTTAAAGACTTTCATCAGGCACTGAAGGAGGCAAATGGGGTCCCCGCAGTACTCGACCAATTGGCGACGCTTATCTCATCATGATCGTGATCACCCCATTAGACCAATTTACATCGGAACAGACCGCCTGGTTGGTGGGGTTGTTAGAAACAGTGATGGTCCATCGCATGCGGGGTATCGAGATCGATGGCGACAATGAGCCCTTAGTGGCGAGTGTCATTGCGTTTGGGCCTGAATCCATTGCGAAAGTGGTGATCGACTCTCTGGCGGCTTCGAGCCTTTTAGCCGTTGCACCCGCCATTTTGAACGTGAGGGACGTGGCGTGTACGGCGTGGTTTCCGGGCCCGGTACTCGATGTCGTGGTACAACAGTTACCGGCCTCGCTTCAAAAAAAAGTTCTGGAATATCACTACCTGAAGGATCCGATTACCTATCGACGTCTCAAACAATTATTTCAAAAATGGCAACGGGTTGGGAGCACTTTTGTGACCGCTGTCAAAGCGGAAAGTCTTACCGATACTCGCTGTGATACCTTACGCCAATCGATTCAACATCCGAGCAAATTCCCCTCCGATGTTGTGGGGTTGACGGCCGCTATACGACGAGATTTTGATCCTGAAGACGTCGAAAAAATTATTTGCAACACGCTCGATTTGCTCGGTCGTGAGTCGCTCCCATTGGCGACGGCGGATCATTTCAAAACCTATTTAAAGATATATGTCATGATTGAAAATTTTGCGGGGTATTTTTCGGCGGATGCCGTGGCTCCTTGGAATCGTCGAGTCGTCGACGCGGTATATCGTATGCCGACGAGCGAATGGATTCTCAAGGTATTGGATCAATTCAATGCCCCGTCGATCCGCCGATTTTTGGATCTCATTGACGCCGACACTCGTCATAAAACCGCTTCGATTCGTGCCCAGGCAATTCGCACTCAACAAGCGGTAAGCGAAACGATTGACACCAGCAATTTTGAAAATGTACGCTTGGCCATCGGCTAAATTTTTACATTTCGGGTGCATATGACTTTTGGGATTTCGGCCTTAGCATGCGTTACTGTTCTATTAATCATTGATCTTGTGGTGCTGGTGGTTCGGTTTAAGATTGTCCAATCATTGCGCGAAAAGCGGCGACTGGAATATCAAGCCGAAATTCGGGAGCATGAGGCCAAAATTTGGGAGACTCAGCGGGAAATGCGTGAGTCACGCGCTGAAATTGTCGCATCGATTGAACGAACTAGAGACCTGTTTCAGCAATATAAGGCGCTGGATGAGTAACGACGATATGGATGATTTATTGTCGATGGACGTTGAAAAATTTCGACGTCTTCGAGATAACCGTGATGAACTGGAGGCGTATCTGGGTCGAATCGGTCGGCTGATTGATCAGTCTCTTCGTCGGAGTATTCCGACTCCCCCGGGATCCCCGACATTCGATGCCATTTCCCCCGCTGATCCGGTTGCGCTGGGCCAACTCTTTCCGTTGCCCTCTCGCCCGGCCGCGATGCCTTCGGTTGGGGCGGCTCCTAAATCGCCGGAGCCGGTCACGTCGGATCGGTCGGCGTCCAAGGAGACATCGGTGCCGCGGCCTGCGATGGGTATCGATTCTGTATCGACAATAAGTAGTCAGACCGACAATCCACCGATATATTCGAGGCATCAAATCAATGTCGCCGCTCCCACAATCGTACCGGATATTTCGCCTGACACACCGATTCAGGGCCCTGTGACAATCGATACGCCGGTCGCTCAGGCACCAGTCCCGATTGTTACGGACTCCGCCGTTGTTGAGGAGCGTACTCACGGGGTTATCGATATATCTGGGTCGGAAGCACGTCGTATCCAACGTGAGAAAGACATTGCCAGGCTCCTAAACAAAGATGGCGAAGTCCTGTGATTGAGTATTTTGTAAAGCGCTCTCTTTTTTTTTCGCGTTCCCGTGACCGTTTGATTCGATTGGCCTTATATCGCCAAGCGTTACTTCCTCGATTGAGACGGTTACGGTTAATGCTCGCCTGGCCGCTTTGGACAGTGGTGTGGGGATGGACAACGGCGTCAAGTCTGATGCTGTCTGGGAACCCGCGATGGGAGCGCACGCGGCGGTTTATAGTCTCATTTTGGCGATGGTATTTTGCGCATCGCCATGTCACGTTCTATCTGTCTCGAGATATACCGGCGGCCACCCGTGGGCGATTAATACTGGCCGTTCGGACCGATGTATTCGATTCACCCTTCTTATTTCAGGCGTTGGATACTCAGGTTGTTATCCCGATTCCCGACGCCTTTGCACACTTCCAAATGATCCCAGGCGTGGTGTTTCCAAATTGGAAAACCCTTTTTGAACCGACAAGTTATCGCGATTTAGGCACCGACAATCACGCTAAAAATATCCGTTCGATGCTTGACCGGGGATACACAGTCTTGGCCTATATCAGTCCAATCATCCAACATTTCAACCATCATCCCCGGCTAAAAATTGAACAGGAAATTTTGCCGTTAATCCGCGACTATGATGACGTGTGGCTGGTGAATCACGGCGAATTTGCCACGCACAGTGCCACTCATTTTCGGTTGCCGTTGATCGTTCGCGTTCGTTTGGCACCCGCTAGTGAGGTGATTGGCCGTGAACAGGAGCCACGGCGAGTAGCGAATGTCCTGGCCCAATGGTTTGGGTTTTACGACGCCGAGATAATCCGTCGCAAGGACGCGCCGAAATAGCCATAATAACTTTTAAGTGACGGGTTCAATTTTAAACCCAGTCGTTGACCCGTCGGTAAACAGGCGGCGATATAATGCCGACTCCTCAGACCCTAGAAATTGATTGTATGCCTGCTTGCATATCTTGGCATAACGCAAATACTCATCCGGATGACAAAGTGCCTCCAAAAAACGGCCATGTGGGTACTCTCGGTCGAGATGTTCGGCAGTGTTAATCAGTATCCTTGCGACCGCATCCATTGCGATTGATCCCATTAAAATGTCGAACTCCGACCGCGAGCGATTGTTCTGTGCACATGAATACGCGAGATCTCTAAAAAATTGTCGTGCCCCATAGAACATTAAATGAACCATAAAAAATGGTCGGTGGGTTAGAATCGAGCCCCCAATGCGTTCGATTCGATCCATAACGTGTCGGATATCATGAATGTCTTTCATCCGGTTGTAATGCTCATCCGGGGTTATCTCAAACGTATGACCTGACGTTGTGATGGCGACATGGCCTTTTATAAAGGATGGAAATGCTACGGCAAACATTCCCTCGTGTTTGCACATCACGTAGCCCAATTGTTGATCGCGGGGCGTTCCCGGGTCAATGAATAGTGGCGATCCGTTAAAAATGAGCTCGTTTAATGATGTTGGGTCCGAAATAGTTCGTGCGATTTTTCGAGGAAGTAAAATGGCTCGTAATATCTCATGATTGGGTAACTTGCCCTCCTGAAGCCCTTCGATAAATTTCAATCCATTGGGTATCGTTGTTCCATCGATTCGAAATTCAGGTAATTGAAACAGACTCTGGTCCCGATACGGTATCAACGGAGTTAGTGCCTCGCCACACGTTTTTTCTTCAAACCATTGAACCGGATTGGCACAGCTCATCTCGTGTTCGGCAAAATGAGTAATAATACTGGACATTCCCCGGTCAAATAGTGTTTGGGCCCGACGGAATCTTTCGTGGGTAGAATGAGCCTCGGTGATATAGTCAAAGGCATCCGGCCCATCGATTAACGGTGTCACATGGTAACCCGCCCGCTCTCGTTCGACACCCGGTCTTAGTCCCATTTCTGAATCAAGGGGGAGTAAGAACGTGTGTTTCAAATCGGTCATCGTTGCCAGCCATCGAAATGCCTCGACATCGCCGCATACTCTCGCGCCCGTTTTTAAAATAAATAGGTCCCCGCTCGATTTGTTGCGGAGTTTATAAAATTGAGCACCAGATCCCGAATCCTTAAAATCGACAGGTTCGATTAGCTCGTATTTATTCACATCCAGTTGATGACTTTCGACAACACAAGTCTCATCGACGGGGGAATACGGGGTCATTGCGATAATTTTTTTAACGGTGTAGCCCATTACTTAATTATCGAAAAAAAAACAAAAATAATTTCAGTTTTTGTTAGATGGCGTTGCTTTGGTCTGTTCTTTGAGTTTATCCATGAGCCATGCACGCGGTTTTTCCGGTAGCCATTTGGGGCTGTCGAGGGTGTATTTTTCCACCAGCAACTTTGCCTCACCCAGCTCCTTTTCTTTAACCAATGAGTACACATCCAATAGCTTTTGCTCGAGATTTCCTGAAAACACAAACGACGGGTTTTCAGGCTCAAATTTACTACTCGAGGTTCGCGTCATGGTATACGAGGCCATGTCGAAGAATTCTTCGGAGTAGAATGTTTTTAATGCTCCAGGAGCCACTGTTTCGGTCACCACGCCTTTCTGATCATGAAGATCCATCAAGCATAGTGTTGAAATAAATGTCTCGTACGGCGACAGTTGCCCGAGATTGGTCACCGCGTTTCCGGATACCCGCTTCGCGGGGATTAGACTCAGGTACGCTTTGCCTCGGGGTGTGTAAAATGCGACTAAATATAACGGGAAGCCCTGCTTCACTTTTTTGATGTCGGCTGACCAGGTTTTGGATGACTGATCGTATCCCAGTTTAGCCCAGGTGTAATCGGCTGAATCTAATTCGATATCGCCTTTACGCAGTGAGGTTACCTTGGCTACCGGTGATGCTGAGGGTGAGACCCCCGCTTTAAACGTTAATATCGCTTTGCCCCACGATAGCTCTTGCGCTTTACCTGAGTCATTTATTCCGTAGACGATCGTATAAACGCTTGAGTCCGACGGTGTGAAATAATTCGTGCTCGCAATTTTATAGACTGGGTCGCTAGTGGCTACAATCGCAACCGAGTATTTGAGATCGAATGTGGTGACGTCGGCGGATTTAGTGGACGTTTGTGTCACTTTGCCACACCCATGCATCACGCCGATGAGCGATAGTATGGTGACGACATGTGTGAATCGATGCGAGCCTATCCTGTTATTGATTGACATAGCTTAAGCTTAACACTATAGGTTGCTTTCTAAAACCAAATTTTCATTGGTAGAACATACGTAAAATTGACTAAATAGTTGGCGATAAGCGCTCGATTTTGTACACTCGGGTCTCATGTTAAATCGGAGCGAATCAGCAACGTTTGATCCCAGTGCCGTCGCACAATCCGCTAATGGCATATTCGGGCTACCCTTCACCACCGAAAATGCCGGCACTATTGTCGTGCCTGTACCGTGGGAAGTGACCACTAGTTACGGGGATGGTACGGCGGATGGCCCGGACGCCATCGTCGCGGCGTCGGCTCAAGTCGATTTGTACCACCCTGATTTTCCAGATGCATGGAAGACGGGTATAGCGCTGAGTGATGTTAGTACGACGTGGCACGCTCAAAGCGATCGGTGGAAGCCCATCGCCAAGCAACTGATTGACGCCCAGATTGACGGCATTGATATCGCGGGGGACAGTGAATTGTCGACTCGACAGTCTGAGGTGAATGAGGCCTGTTCGGCTGTGCATTCGGAGCTTGAGCGTCAGGTGGATCATTGGGTGAGCTTGGGTAAAAAAGTGATCGTCCTAGGTGGTGATCATAGTGTGTCGTTGGGTGCACTGCGATCGGTGGGGCGGCGATATCCGGAATTTGGAGTGCTCCAATTTGATGCTCACATGGATTTGCGATCAGCATACGAAGGGTTCACCTATTCTCACGCGTCGATTATGTATAACGCGTTAGAAATTCCATCATTAACCTCCCTAGTTCAGGTCGGAATTCGCGATTATTGTGAGGCGGAATTGGCGGTTGTTACCCGTGAAAATCCGCGTATTCATGTCGTGACGGATCATCAGATTAAAGATTCTCAGTTTGCGGGTGTGCCGTGGCAAGTTCAGTGCGATGGCATTGTCGAAAAACTTCCAACCCATGTGTATATCAGTTTCGATATTGATGCGTTGCATCCATCACTATGCCCCAATACGGGTACCCCCGTTCCCGGAGGGTTGCAACTCGAGGAAGCCGTTTACCTAATTAAACGACTCATCAGATCTGGTAGAACTGTTGTCGGGATTGATCTAGTAGAAGTGAGTCCTGGTGCAGACGAATGGGATGCAAACGTTGGCGCACGGTTACTCTATGCCTTATTTGGGTACTGGCAATAGTCACCCCCTTAAACAGCGAATCGTCCCTAGCTGTCCCAAAGATCTTTCGCGATTGTTAACGCCGCCTCTGTGGATGTGATTTTCCCTTCGAGTTGCGCGGTGTAAAAATCCTTGATCATGTCGCCTATGTGCGGTCCCGGGGGAATCCCAATCCCTACCAAATCTTTGCCGCGGACCAGTGGTTCAGGAGCATGATCTAATATCCCTAGTTCAGATGATCTCGCAAAAATATACCGTGCGATTTTTTCTGTGTCCGGAAACATCGATAAAACCAATGTAACCTCTCGTAAGACCACTCGAGTGGATGTTTTTCTGAGCAACACGTCCGTTGGGATCCGATGACTTGATTGCCGAATATAATCACAAGATCGCAGAAGTGCCGTTATCGATGACCGTAGCGTCGCGTTTTCAAAAATTCGAGCGATCATTGAGTTTGCAATGTCCATTGGAGCCTTCTCGTTCAACCCAAGGGTTGGAAATAGCCAGACTGCGATTGGGAGCCGAATGGTTTTAACCGAATATTTCATCACTGATTTGCAACGATCTAACGCAACGAGCCCGGAAGTCCACTCGTAGATGTGACGGTGATATCCCCCCAAATCTGGCCATTGATTACCGACGCCCAGGTCGACAAGGCAGTCGAACCCTGTCGATGGGGTTTTGGAATATAGGATCATCTTAGTTAGTTCCTCGAGAATATTCCGTGCTGTTAGACTTTTCAGAGACATTGATCGACACAGCTGGCGAGTAGACCCGTCAATCGAAAACCCCAATCGGGCCACGAGTTGGGCGGCACGCAATACCCGGACGGGATCCTCAGTAAATGCGGGGCTAATATGCTTAACACATTGTGCGCGAATGTCTGTTTGCCCGTTATAGGGATCCAGAATCGCTCCGGACAACCAGTCGATACCGATCGCATTAATTGTAAAATCCCGTCGTACAGCGGCGTCTTTAAAGTTGGACTCCGTGATGAATTCGACAGAAAAGCCCGAGTGGCCGTCAGAAATTTTGTGTTCTTTTCTTGGCAGGGTGAAGTCGACGTTTCCTTCGGCGCTCCGGTAGCGAAGTACTCCAAATGCATGGCTAACGAGCTCAAGTTTACCTAATGGCTTCAAAAGGAATTCTAAATGCTCTAGCGAATTGATGTTAAAAATTTCGATGTCAAAATCGCTGGCTACTGTCCCCATAAGCCAGTCTCGAACGGCTCCGCCAACAATAATCGGAACCCCTTCCAGGCCCGAAATAGTATCCAAGACCGAACTGACTAGCGGTAATTTAGTCCGTAACGTGTGAATGGGGGTTGGGATCATGCGTTTGACGGTACCACACTATGGTAATTTTGAGCCAACCCTGTTACTATGAGCGACCTTTAATTTTGAACTTTGTGAGGAAATGACTATGAAACGTACGTTTCAACCGAATCAACGAAAACGTCACCGCACCCATGGTTTTTTGGTGCGAATGAAAACTGTAGGCGGGCGTCGTGTTGTAAATTCACGCCGTCGAAAGGGTCGTCATAAAATAGGCGTGTAGTGGACGTCCATTACACGCTATCAAAGCGATATCGGATCACTCGAAAGACTCATTTCGAAATGATCTTTGGTAAGGGGGAAAAAGTAGATACTCCTTACTTTCGGCTTCATTACTGCTCTAAAATTGACATTGGATTGGTTGCGTTCGCAGCCCCTCGCCGGGTGGGTGGAGCAGTCGATCGAAATAAATCCAAACGGCGTATCCGGGAAGCCTATCGCTTGGTCGCCCCCCACCTTGACGCCTCTGTTCCTGGGATGGTTTTTGTTGCAAAGACCCACGCACTTAGCGTCCCGTTTCCCAAACTCAAAGATGCGGTGAAGGGCGCCATGGCGAGAGTCGCAACGATAGTTACGGGATGAGTCGCTGGGTGATTGCTTTAATTCGGATATATCAGGGATCAATTTCACGAATGTTGGGGCCCAGATGTCGATTTTATCCCAGTTGTTCAGAATATGCCGTGACGGCAATTCAACGGTTTGGTATTTTTGAAGGTAGTTATCGATCGCTTCGGCGACTTATTAAATGTCATCCGTTCCATCCGGGCGGATTGGATCCAGTAGGAGAAAAATAAATTTATGGGTATTTTTGACTTTCTTGCTTCACATCTGATGCTCCCTTTTTTGAATTTTTCGTATCATCATTTGTACCCAAATTACGGAATCGCGATAATTTTGTTGACATTGGCCATTAAGCTCGCCTTTTTTCCATTAAGTAAAAAGCAGTTTGAGGCAATGAAAATCTCTCAAAAAATTCAACCAGAGATAAAACGTATTCAAGATGAGCTTAAAGATCAGCCCGAAAAAATGCAGGCCGAAATTTTGCGGGTATGGCGGGAAAATAAAGCCAACCCCTTGGGGGGATGTCTCCCCATATTGATCCAACTCCCGTTTTTTTTCGGGATATACCGAACAATTAATGGGGATGCGTTTAAGGCTATTTTAGCAACACCTGGGATTAAGGCTGGAATGTTTCCGTTTTGGCTAACCAATCTGGCGCATCCTGATCCATGGTTTATTTTGCCGGTGGTTATTGCCGTTAGTACGTTTTTGTCTCAACGTATGATGACGATGGATCCCACTCAAAAAGCTGTGTTTATGTTTATGCCAGTTATTATGGGCTTTATTTCTTTAAAAATGCCGGCCGGGGTCCTAATTTATTGGGCGGCCCAACAGATTTTTTCGAATATCCAGCAATATATAATGTTAAAACCGACAAACGGGTCCGATGGTGATGCAATTACCGTAACCGTAACAACAGCAAAGCGGATCGATTAGAAAGGAATACATACGATGGCAGAACGACAAGGGTTTATTGGGTTTATTAAAAATTTGATTTCTGACGCTCCTAAATCAGACGTGGAGAGTCCAACGGCAACCTTTGGCGACCTTCCGGGGCATTCATCGGCCCCTGTTGGGACCGTGCCCCGAACTTCGACTCCACGTGTACCGACAATGGAGAACGTTCCGGATGACATCGCTCAGTATGGGGCCGAACGCCTAAAGTCGATTCTTGATCTTAGTTTTGGTGGAATAGTAATTGTGCTCGATCAGGCTGGGGATGAATTAAGCCTCGAAGTGATGGGGGCGGCGCAATCGTCACGATTAATCGGGAAAGATGGGATGACACTCGACGCGCTGCAAACGTTGATACGTGCGATGATTTTTAAAAAATTTAATCTGAACGTTCGGGTGTCGATTAATACTGAAGACTATAAAAAACGGCGTGAAGAGCAAATTCGCGCTCAAGCTGAGAAGGCTCTAAATTCGGTCCTTACAAAAAATTCCCGCGTGAGTATGCGTCCCATGAATGCCGCTGAGCGTCGGTTGGTCCATCTTATTTTTGAAGCGGATTCCCGTGTTCGGACGTTTAGTACTGGGAATGGATCCTACCGCCATGTTGTTGTCGAAAAACGAGGGCCAAAATCGCAACCTAATGAATCTCGGTGACACGATCACCGCAATCGCCACTCCCCTAGGGGTTGGCGGGGTGGGGGTTATCCGAGTCTCAGGGCCAGATGCACGGGCTATGGCCTCCAGGTTTTTGTCACCATCGACGCGTTTTAAACCCAATACCATTCGGCACGTTCGCCTGTCTTCCCCATTTTCAGGGGAGCCGTTGGATGACGGATGCGTTGCATTTTTTAAGGCACCTCGATCGTATACCGGTGAAGATGTGATTGAGTTTCACCTCCACGGGTCGGTCCATATATTAAAGCGAGTGACTCAGGAGTTGGTACGTTTAGGGTGTCGAATGGCCGCTCCAGGGGAATTTACTCGCCGCGCCTTTGTGAACGGCAAACTCGATTTGACGAAGGCCGAATCAGTGATTGACATGATCCATACGTCGAGTGATCGAGGCCATGCGGTGGCCCTTAATCATTTAAATGGGGGATTGTACCGTCGAATGGCCGGCATACGGACTCAGTTAATGGAAATTCTTGAACATGTCGAAGGGTCACTTGATTTTCCCGACGAAATTGAACCTATTAATCGTGATGATACGATGCGCCGCCTATCCGAAATTGACCGGATGTTGGAACACACACAGAATCAAAAAGATTTTGGAAAATGGATTACCTCGGGTATTAAGTGTGTGATTGTCGGTCGTCCTAATGCTGGAAAGTCATCCCTGATGAATCGGTTGGCTGGGGAAGATCGCGCCATTGTTTCTTCTATTCCCGGCACAACCCGTGATTTTATTACGGTTCATACTGAGCTGGGCGGCGTTCGGTTCGAATTTATTGATACCGCTGGAATTCGAGAGACGGATGACCCGGTAGAATTATTAGGAGTAAAACGAGTGCGATCACTGATACGACAAGCGGATTTGGTCGTTTGGGTGGTTGACCACAGCACGGCTGTACGTTCAGAGGATACCGATATTCTGAAATTGTTGCGGTTAAGAAATGGGGTGATTTGTCTCAATAAATCCGATAAAAAACAACGCTGTGATATCACGGCCATCAACCCCCATGACCGGTGGCCAGTGTGCCGAATTTCGTGTCGGTCGGGGGATGGGATCGATGCGTTCAAGGCCTTTTTACATGATCGTTTTATTCGCCAGTTAGATGCAGTCGATCTCGACTTGATGTGTAATATTCGGCAGCAAAGCTGCGTCGGAATCGTGAGGGACCATTTGCAGTCGATTTGCCGGGATATGCGTGTCGCGCCCAATGACGATTGTTTTGCGTTTGATTTGCGCCAGGCGATACTTCATTTAGGTGAAATAACTGGCGACACATTCAACGAGGCGGTCCTTGATGGTATTTTTTCGCGATTTTGTGTCGGAAAATAATCGACGATTCATCGGCGCTCACGTATAATCCCGCATCATATGACACGTTCGTTTCAAGACATTATTTTGACACTACAGACCTACTGGAGTGACCGGGGCTGCGTAGTATTGCAGCCCTATGATACTGAAAAAGGGGCCGGGACAATGAGTCCTCACACGTTTTTACGTGTCCTGGGGACTACGCCTTGGAACGTTGCTTACGTAGAGCCATCCCGTCGGCCAACGGATGGGCGTTACGCGGATAACCCAAATCGGCTTCAGCATTATTTTCAATTTCAGGTGGTGCTAAAACCGTCCCCCTTTGATATCCAGGACTTGTATATTGGAAGCTTGGAATCCCTGGGTATTTCGCGACAGGATCATGATATTCGGTTTGTTGAAGACAATTGGGAAAGTCCGACATTAGGCGCATGGGGTGTTGGGTGGGAAGTGTGGTTGGATGGGATGGAGGTGACGCAGTTTACTTACTTCCAACAGTGTGGGGGGCTAGATTTAAATCCGATCTCAGTTGAGGTTACCTACGGATTGGAGCGTTTAGCGATGTTTATTCAAAATAAGACATCGGTTTACGATATTATTTGGAAAGAATCCCGAAACGGATTGGTCACATACGGCGACATCTATCGACAATCCGAAGTTGACTATTGCCACTATAATTTTACCCATGCATCGGTTGATCGATTGGTCACTCAGTTTGAGCTGGCAGAGGCCGAATGTAACGAGCTAATT
Organism: bacterium; assembly: GCA_010028705.1. Lineage (GTDB taxonomy): Bacteria > Margulisbacteria > Marinamargulisbacteria > SXXA01 > SXXA01 > RHAI01. Next base: position 9,135 of record RHAI01000015.1, on the reverse strand, counting down.
GCACATAAATTGGTGTCTCCAGCCTATGATTTCTGCCTAAAATGTTCCCATACGTTTAACCTTCTGGATGCCCGCGGGGCAATTTCAGTTACTGAGCGAATGGCCTATATATTACGTATTCGAAAGCTAGCCAAAAAATGTGCTGAAGCGTATTTGGCTCACCCGGTCGAGGTATGACCATCTATCTGCTGGAATTAGGATTTGAGGAAATACCGGCACGATTTATTCCGGGGTTGATTGCTGAGCTTCGGTCCCGGTGGATGGACGCCTTGAATACGGCTCATATTGAGTATCAAGATGTCGAGGTTGTGGGGACCTATCGTCGGATTGCCACGTTAATACACGGTATGGCTGACGAGTCGGCTCAGATATCTCATCGGATACGCGGACCAATCCGGTCAGTGGCGTTCACCGAGGCGAACGAACTGACTCCTGCTGGCGCTGGATTTTTAAGGAAAAATAATGTCACCGATTTTGTTGTCGAAGCTGAGGGCGATAAACACTATATCGTGAGTTATACTACGATTCCCTCCCGACCCACTGTGGATATCCTCGGATCCATTGCGACTTCCGTAGTTTCAGGCATTTCCTTACCCATTGCAATGAAATGGGGCGATGGGTACGGCCCATTTATCCGCCCTGTTCACTGGATTGTCAGCTTATTAGGGGATCGGCATGTCCCAGTAGAGTTTTTGGGTATTCGGTCTGGTGCTATGACTCGTACCCATCGATTTTTAGGGTCGTATCGCGAGGCGACGATTACATCGGCCTCCGATTACGTCACAATTTTAAACGATCATTATGTCAATGTACTTCCCGCTGGGCGTCGCGACATTATTCGTAATGAGTTAGATTTAAACCGTATTCATTATGATGTCACCTTGCTGGAGGAAGTGGTCTTTTTGACCGAGTGGCCCGTGCCCATCTGGGGGGCTATCGATTCAGATCATATGACCCTTCCTGCCCCGGCGGTTGTTGAATGTATACAAAAAAATCAGAAGTATTTTCCGGCGATTATTGACGGTCAGTTGACCGATCGTTACCTCATTATTGCCGACTCTGTGACTCCTGCCAATGAGGCGATAATTAAACGTGGTAATCATTCGGTACTGCGTGCTCGACTTGAGGATGTTAAATTCTTTTGGAATGAAGATCGGAATAATTCGTACGATAATTGGGTCAAAAAATTAGATGCTATTGTCTATCAGAAAGGGTTGGGATCGGTCGGCGACAAAGTGCGGCGAATGATGCCCTTAGCCGATCGTTTTGCGCAGTGGATTGGGGCGGATCGGGTCGACAGCGTCCGAGCGGCTCAGTTATCGAAGGGCGATCTGGTGTCTCAAATGGTTCAAGAGCTACCTAAATTACAAGGTGTAATGGGTGGGATTTATGCTCAGTTATCCGGAGAATCGAGCGCTGTATCATCTGCGATAACGCATTTGTACGATAGTGATATTCGGATTGATCAGCCCGTCTGCGCGGCCCTTGCATTAGCCGATCGACTCGATACGGTCGTGAGTTGCTTTGCCAACGGATTAATTCCGACGGGCTCTCAAGATCCATGGGGTGTTCGGCGTGCCGCATTAGCGGTCGTACGAGCGCTACATCGGTTACATATTCCGATGACGTTAACGGATCTGGTGTCGATGGGATTTGATGGACTTGGAACGGGACGTGATAAACAAGACCTCTGCATCTCATTTATGATGGATCGCGCTCGTTATATTTTTGAAACCGACGGCGTTGGCTCTGATATGATCCCTGTGTCGGCTGTCGTGGATTCTGTAATTAGTCCGCACCGATCCTTGGTTCAGATGGCTCATTCGGCCTCCCATCTTCAGTCGAGAATCTCTGATCCCCGACTGAAACTAATCACGGAGACAGTGATCCGAGTGTCTCGATTAGGTCGCTCCGCGTCTGGCCGGTTCGATCCCAGTCGTTTGGACACCAATGAACGGGCCGGTTTAGATCCCGTGATTCAGTGGATGGCTGGGACCGACATTCATACCCTGGATGATTTCCATGTTCTGACCGACGTTATGCCGGCCTATTTTGAATCGACTTTGATTATGGACCCGGATTTGGACATACGCTCAAATCGTTTGTCGTTTTTGCGAGATGTGTCTACGAAATGTGAATTGTTTGCCGACTTTGAGAAGCTGAGCCCGGCATTAGGCGGGGCTCAGAATTAATTTTTCCGGACCCGTCGGCTGTCGGGCGGGCCTTATTCGGATAATAGGGTAATCGCCCCAGCCACCGAATCTGTAACAGTGATGGATAGGGACTGGGATGTTGTGATGCCCGTTTGGTTGAGTAAGCGAATGATCTGAGGCGTTGTCACCACAAGGACTGTTCGAATACCGTCTTTTTTGAGTAATTTGGCCTGAGCGACGATGACACCTAATCCCACACTATCGACAAACGAGGTGTTTGATAGGTCGATAATAATTCCAGTTTGGGAGTAAATAGGCTCATTCGAAAATGTGTGGTGTAATTTTGGGGCCTGAAAGTCATCGAGTTCACCGTAAATAGAAATTATTGTGATTCCGTTTGTTTGGGCGACCTGGATATCCATATCAATTTGAGTCATTTTAAGTTCCTTTTCGCTTCCATCTATAGCCATCTTTAGTATCTTCGATAATTATATTCTTTTCGATTAACAGGTTCCGCAATCGATCGGCCTCCGAAAAATTTCGCGATAGTTTGGCTTGCCATCGTGCATCCAGGAGATCCAGGATGTCGGTGGGTAGCGATTCCTGTGCGTCTGGTACATCAAACCCGAGAATCGATAGCATCTCAGCCAGTGGCGCTGAGGACACCGAATACGTATTAATAATTCGACTCAAATCAAAACACACACCGATTCCCTCTGCAAAGTTAAAATCCGAAGTGATACTGGTCCAATAAGCGTCCGTACAGTCTGCGATTAACCGACCGACATCATCCGATGGGGAGGGTGAGTGGTGATGGGTGGTGATTGTATTGAGGAGTTTTTCCAGGGCGGTATTTGCTTCGTGAATTCCCTCAATTGAATATTGTAATGGGGACCGATAATGGGATCTTAACAAGAAAAACCGTAACGCTGCGGCTGGCACCGTCGATAATACGTCACGAATGGTAAAAAAATTGCCCAACGATTTTGACATCTTCTCGTCTTTTATCGTTACAAATCCGTTGTGAATCCAATAGTTTACAAACGGTTTTTGAGTGACTGTCTCGGATTGACATATTTCATTTTCGTGATGGGGAAATATGAGATCCTCTCCCCCAGCGTGTATATCAATTGTGTCACCCAATAGGTCACGGGCCATCGCTGAACATTCAATGTGCCATCCGGGTCGACCATTTCCCCAGGGGCTGGGCCAATTGGGCTCGCCTGGTTTGGCAGATTTCCACAGCACGAAGTCACTCGGACACCGTTTACCCACTACAGCGTCGACTCGTGCGCCGGCGATTAGTTCATCGATTTTTTTACGAGATAATTTCCCGTAGCCAGGGGTTGTGGCCACCGAAAACCAAACGTCGCCACTATCGGAAACATACGCGTTACCTGATGAGATCATGGCCTCAATCATGCCGATCATCGACGATAAATAGTCGGTGGCTCGGGGGTAGACGTCGGCGGGTATGATTCCAAGCGCGGCCATATCTTCCTTGTACGCCGTAATATATTTCTCAGTAAACTGATGGTAGTCTATGCCGGCTGCAGCCGATCGATGGATGATTTTGTCATCGATATCAGTGAAATTCTGAACGTAGGTGACTGTGTAGCCAGCGGCTTTAAGCACGCGTCGCATCACGTCCGTGGTAACGTACACTCGGGCATGACCAATGTGGGAATAGTCGTAAACCGTGACGCCACATGTGTAAAAGCCGATGTGGCCGGGAACGATGGGAGTAAAGAGCTCTTGAGTTCGACTTAATGTGTTGTAGATATAAATTGGTTTCAAAATGAGTGCTCCTCGCCTGGAAACTCTTGAGTTAATACACTGTGTTTATACTGGGACAGTGCCGTAATAATTGCCTCACGTATATGGCCAAATTGCCGTACAAATTTGGGCGGTTTTTCAGAAATTCCCACAAGGTCGTGAAATACGAGTACTTGTCCATCACAGTGTACACCGGCTCCGATTCCAATGGTGGGAATGGTGAGTGTCGATTGTATCGCGGTGGCTACATCCGCGGGGACCATCTCCAACACAATGCTGAATGCACCGGCGGCCTCGATAGACACGGCGAGATCGACCATTGCCTGTTTAGCGGTCTCGCCTTTTCCTTGGACTTTGTATCCTCCAAGCTGAAATAATGTTTGTGGCGTGAATCCAATATGAGCCATTACGGGAATTCCAATGGCCGTTACGGCTTTTAATGTCTCGATTTGTGCGGGTAATATTTCCATTTTAACGGCGGTAGCACCCGATTCTTTTAAAAAGCGACCCGCATTTATTTTCGCGACGTCGTCATTGCAATAGCTCATAAACGGCATATCTGCCACAACCATGGCGTGATTCGATGCCGAATTGACCGCCTGGCAATGATACATCATGTGATCAACGGTCATCGGTAATGTTGTGGGGTAGCCTGCGACGATATTCCCGGCAGAGTCACCGACTAGAATAATATCGATACCGACCTCGTCAACTAATTTTGCCGACCACGCGTCATAGGCCGCGACCATCGTAATTGGAATCCGATCCGATTTTTTTCGAATGATATCCGCTGGAAGTAGACGTGAATATTTCATGACCTACTTTTTTCCGATCCAGCTGGCGATATTCCAAAATGACGATGCGTCGGAAGTGTCTTCACGATACAAACTAAATAATCGGGCTTCGAGTGCTTCTTTGGTTAAATAGCGGGTTAAGTTCCCATTCTCAGCGATCGAAATTGTGCCCGTTTCTTCTGACACTATTATAACGACGGCATCCGACACTTCGGACATTCCTATAGCGGCTCGGTGGCGGGTCCCAAGGCGTCGGTCTTGAATGGTCGACTCACTGAGAGGCAATAGACATCCAGCGGCAGCCAATTCGGTTTCTCGTATAATGACGGCCCCATCATGAGTTGGGGATTTTGACCAAAATAGTGAGGCTAATAGCTCGGCAGTAATGGTTGCGTTAATGGCAATTCCAGATCGGATATAATCACTCAAGTTTGTCCCAGCTTCGATGACGATTATGGCGCCCACTTTTTCTTTTGATAAAATTTGGACAGCTCGTAAAATATGGTGGATGACGGAGATTCCGTGGGCACTACCTTCAACTACAAACGGTGAGAAGAGTTTGCCCGACCCGATTCTCTCTAAAAATCGGCGTATTTCAGGCTGAAACAATACGATCACTAACACCACTAAAATCGTCGCAAATTTTTCGAGTAACCAATTTAATGTCGCTAAACCTAGTATTTGACTACTCACATACACGACTAAAATGACTAATAACCCACGAACTAAACTTTCAATGTGAGTGTCGTTGATCCAAATCAGGAGCCGGTAGATAATCGCGTAAACGATGCAAAAGTCAAACGCGACGGCGATCCAGGAATAGGTGCTAACACTTGGTAGAATAGACTGTAAAAACACCATCTAGTAGCAGTCGTTCCGAATTAAATCATCCAGTGTCTCGCGTTTGACCCAGACGTGTGATTTTCCGTTGCTTACGGTCACCATGGCAGGACGGGGTGCTCGGTTGTAATTCGACGACATCGAATAATTGTAGGCTCCGGTGTCGAATACAATCATAATATCACCCACCTCTGCATGCGGAAGGCTGACATTATGGGTGAGTACGTCCCCACTTTCACAAAATTTACCAGCGATTGCGTATGTCTGAATTGCCGGTTGTTTGGCCTTTGTGGCGATATCGAATGTGTACTGACTTTGGTATAACATTGGCCGTATGTTATCTGACATACCGCCGTCAATAAATAAATATGTTTTAACGCCGGGAATCTCCTTGATTCCACCCACGGTGTATAACGTGACGCCGGCATTTCCGACGATAGAGCGTCCGGGTTCTACTATTAATTTGGGTAGTTTCATCCCTCGGCTTGTAAATTCATGGACCAACTGTTTGGCCATCGCGACAATGACGTCCGACACCAATGGGGGATCATCTGAATGAGTATATTTAATACCGATGCCACCGCCCAGATTAATTTCTTCAATCGGGCGACCTAATTCCTCGGACAGGCGAACCGTATGTTCGGCCATAATTGTGGCTAGATCGATGTAGGGCTCAATATCAAAAATTTGAGACCCGATATGGCTGTGCAATCCTAAAATGTGAATGAGTGGATTGTCTTTGACTTTTCGAACACAACGTAAGAGATCTGATTTTTCAATCCCAAATTTGGAGTCGATCTGCCCTGTTTTAATGTAATCGTGGGTATGGGCCTCAATTTCTGGTTTGGTTCGCAACATAATTCGTGCACGCAATTGGTACGCCTGAGTCAGTTCGATAAGTGAGTCTAATTCCTGTTCATTGTCTACAATAATCCGAATGGAATGTTTGAGAGCCATTTCCAATTCCTCACGACTTTTATTGTTGCCATGAAATAAAATGTTGGGCTGGGGAATATTGCTTTTAAGGGCGGTATATAGCTCTCCCGCCGAGACCACATCCACCCCTAACCCTTCTTCACTGAGTAGATTTAATAAACCCACGGTTAAGCAGGCTTTTCCCGCATACACCACTAAATGGTTGGGATACACTGTTTGAAGGGGATTTGTGTAGGATTGGCAGTTGGATCGCAACGTAGCGTCGTCCATGACATACAGGGGGGATCCATACTGATGAACGAGTTCAGTTACACTGACCCCGCCGATGGCATAATGTCCATCGGGATTGGTTGTTAAAGATGTCGGTTCGATTGTTATGGGTTTATTTACAAATGTCATTGTCATTGATAGTCCTTTTCGTCCGGTAATTGTAGGCCCTTGTCTATAATTAGTATGCCATTAAGATGATCGATTTCATGCTGGAGAATTCGAGCCACAAAGCCTTTTTCTTTGAGTCGAATTGATTTGCCATTCGGAGTTTGTCCAATGACTTCTATTCGGGAAGCACGCTGGACATTAAGGCGAGTATTGGGGATGCTTAAACACCCTTCTTCTCCCCATTGAGATCCATATGTTGCCACTATTTCCGGATTAATAATTGCAAATTCTCGTTTTTTATAAGACACAACGATTACTTTTTTTAATATGCCGATTTGGGGCGCCGCGAGTCCAACCCCTCGGTCTGAATGCATTGTGTCGATCATATCGGCAATTAATTGATGCAATGTGGGATCAAATTCGGTGACACGATCCGTCGGTAACCGAAGTATGGGGTCCGGATGGATAACAATAGGAATGATAGCCATAATCGTTTCCTGATTTCAGAATTTTCCGACAATTTCGGTAGTAATACGTTACCATATGTAGCTCATGTGAAAAATGTTTTGGATGACGTCCAATGGGGCACCGTTTACACGGAGTGCCTCTCGGTTTAGGTGGTGAGGGGCCTTCCTGTCATTTCGGTTAACGTGGGGGGCGGGCTATGGTCTATTTGTGCAAGTCGTATTAGCATCGTGAGAGTATTGTACGTACTCACGATTGTTTGGCCGAGGAGGATCTTATGTCCGTTTCCCCGAAGGAACCGTCATTTTCACAGGTGCTTAACCAAGCGACTCGAATTATTTCAAGCTTGCTGGGAACTATTATGATGTTCACGGTGATCGGATTTGGGATACATCATTACTATCCAGATAAAAAATGGATTATCCCCGTCTGCGTATTCATAGGCATTGTGTGTGGATTTGCGATAATGATTAAAGAAGCGATTATGGATTCTCCGACATCATAATGACTGATTATTCGGCGTTTTTGACAGCCTTGGGCGCCCAAGGATTTGCCGGTGACATTCGGGATGATTGGGCGACTCGAATTGTGTATTCAACCGATAATAGTATCTATCAATGGATTCCAGACGCAGTGATATGCCCAAAATCGGTGCAAGATATTCAGTGCTTGGGACAATTGTTGGCCCGGCCAGAATGGCGATCGATTAAGATAACACCCCGCGGGGGAGGAACTGGAACCAATGCCCAATCGCTCAATGTCGGACTTGTTGTGGATACCTCGCGGTATCTAAATCAAATTCTTGAAATTAATTCTGACGACGGATACGTCATCGTCCAGCCCGGAGTTGTCCTTGATGTCCTAAATCATCGATTGGCACCGTTTGGATTAAGATTTGGCCCATCGGTTTCGCCTGGAAATCGAGCAACAATCGGTGGAATGATAAGTACCGATGCAAGCGGGGAAGGCTCACTTTACTTTGGCAAAACCAGCCAACATATAGTGTCAATTTCGGCGGTAACGGTCGATGGAACCTTAGTAGAATTTACTCCGGGTAGCCCATCGATGATGGATTCGATATTAGAATCGATTCGCTCCGAATGTCGCGATGAAATTCAGGCTCGATTCCCACGGATTCCTCGGTTTTTAACGGGTTATAACCTCGATCACGCGACTCAGGAAATCCTGAATCCAGTGCCTATCGTTGCGGGTTCCGAAGGGACCTTGGTAATAATAGTGGCCGCCAAATTGAATTTGGTCCCTATTCCATCGAGCACGCTCATTGTGGCTCAGTACGCAACGATAACGGATGCAATTGATGGCGCTCAACCGTTACTTAGAACTCATCCTATCGCGGTCGAAACAGTCGATGCTACGGTGATAAATTTGGCAAAGTTGGACCCGATGTTTTCGGGAATCGTCAACTTTATTTCGCCCGATTTGGGTGCAATGAATCTGATTGAATCTCAGAACGTTGATGCCGTCCGTGATTATTTATTATCGCAGGATATTCTCCAGTTTCGAGTAGTAGGTCAACGAGATGAAGCCGCTGTGTGGTGGCAACTTCGTAAAAAATCGGTGGGGTTACTTGGAAATTTGCCGGGGCCGACAAAACCGGTCCCATTTATCGAAGACTGTGTGGTTCCACCCTCTAAAATGTCCGCATTTATTCGTGATTACCGTCAATTACTGGACTCATATGGACTCCATTACGCGATGTATGGGCATGCCGACGTTGGATGTGTTCATGTCCGACCCGCGTTAGATCTGCAACATCCGACGCATGAGGCCCT
>RHAI01000140.1 GCA_010028705.1 bacterium | reverse complement strand
TCATATGCATATTTATAGTATAAAAAATCGGATTTATGATAGTCTACCGAAAGATTCGACATTTTATATACAGTATCCGAATATTTTTCTATACACAGAGCCGGTAATAATTGTATTTGGTGACAGTTACACTATTTCGCGTGATCTCACATACTTGTCCCGGTCTCATTGAAATCGCAAGTGCTTGCGGATCAAATCGGCTTATCTCCGGCAATTGAGTGGTATCCTTCAGGTTATACTTTGTAAGTAACTGTGCCGTCTCTGCATCAGATAGTATCTTGATCGGAGGTACTAGACTATGCTCTAAAATGTTAAACTGGAGTCGATTGATATTGTGGATAACGACAAATATACCGTCATGGTCGTATAAATAGTTCACCTTTGCGATAATAGTATCATTCGGCTCACTGTCAATAATAATTACCAGAGTGTCGTCCTTTGTAAGGACTGTATCAACGGAAAACAGGTCTTCGATAATTTCATCTAGATATTGAGGTCTCACCTGTTTTGCGTCTAAATAGTACTTGACGTATGTCTTCTTCTCCGTGTTCTCGTTTTTCACTAACATGTCGAGCTGTTTGTTTGAAAACATCGTGTCAATTTCGTTGATACTAAACTCGGAATAGTCAGTTACGTTGTATCCCTGTGCTTGGAGCAGCTTTAGAACCGTTGCACGTGACTTATATATGCGTAGGATCCTGTTATTCGATGACATCTTGGTATATTACTATATTAATATATCAATACATTTATTTCAATTTTTATAACTTTTTGATTACCAGGTTTGTGAAATCGAAGGGCGCATTATCGCCTCCGACAGTTGTTGGTGGTGGCGGTTGTGGTGTCTCGGTCGAAGGAGGCGTCGCTGTTATGGCTGGGTTTTCGGTATTTCCGAAATTGAATATAGGTGCGAAATTTATACCTGTTGGCGCGGCTTGCATTCCACCAGTGAATTCTTGTTGTTGTGGTTGCTGTAGTACAACGTCACTAGGGCTATATAATTCGTTTTTAGGAACTATCTTTATTTCACCATGTTGATTTTGGACGGTTGTCAGATTTGGACCTTGCTTAATCACCGTCCACATCTCATCTACTGGACCACTATATCCGCGAATTAATACGGCATCTCCCATTTCGTGTTCTAATGGTCGAGCATAATCTAGCGATGTTGGTAGAAAAGTAGGTGGTGTTCCAGGTGCATAGGGTGGTGAATCCGCATCTGGTGCATACGTAGGCGACGTTGGTGCATAAGTAGGCGACGTTGGCGCATAAGTCGGTGACGTTGGTGCATACATAAAGGGTACATCCGGCGCGTAAGTCGGCGTTCCCGGTGCATAGGGTACCGAATCCGGTGTCGTGGACCATGATGGGGTGTTCTCATATATCGGGGTTCTATAATCGGGTGTCGCTGGCTCAAATCCTTCCGGCGGCGACTGGATATCCGGCGTTATGTCAATCGGTTCGTCTTGCATAATATTCTCGCGTCGCGCCATCTTGTTGAATAGCTTGCGGACCTCGTTAATATCGGTGATTCCCGATGTTTTCTCAATATTCCGAGAGTTCGCCATGCTATCCATCTGGTCGATATTGTCCTCAGTTATGATCCTCATCTGTACGTTGATTGTCTGTAATTCCTGTATCAATAATTTCAACGAGTACGGCACATTTATCAAACTAAAGCTCCGTCCAAAATGCGTGACATTATCTATATTCAAATCCTTGCCGTCGAGAGAACCCAAAAATTTGATAGGACCATCCGCCATAGGACTCAGAAACAGGTTCTTGGCGGGATTGTATATCGCAAATAGCCCAGTTGTATTACAGATTGCAATTTTATATTTATCAGCTCGCTCCATCATGGACTCGGATAGGAAATCCACCATTCCATGAGAAATCACCGAGTCACGTTCCATCTCACCTATACGCAATCCGCCATCGTTTGCCCTACCACTCACCGGTTGACGCGTGAGTGCGGTCATTGGACCACGCGCACGATAATTGATCTTATCTTTCACCATGTGTTTTAATCTCATATAATAGGTTGGTCCGATGAAGATCTCACTTTCGATTTGTTGGCCCGACATACCGTCGTACAGTAGTTCGTTTCCGCTGGAATGGTATCCCATGTTTGTCAGAACTTCTCCAAATACTCCAATCTTACTGCCCTGGTTGATGAATGGAGTGCAATCTCCGAACCCCCCTAAAAACGCACAGGCTTTACCCATGACGCACTCTATGAGTTGACCGATT
>RHAI01000139.1 GCA_010028705.1 bacterium | reverse complement strand
ACTTATTGTTTTATTTGTGAATGCTTCACTGCCTGCTAATGTTGCCAACGTTCCGGTTACTTGTGGTAAGGTTATTGTTTGTGCGGCAGCTGTTGTATTCCCTATTAAATTAATATTTCCACTGTTTTTTAGTGTTGTACCACTACCGATTGTCAACGTGGCACTGGTGGATGGTTGTGTTAGTTTTATATTATTTATGGATGTTATATTTGAAATATTTCCGTTGACACTTAAATTATTATATGGCGTTATGGATTGGTTTAATTTGCCATCAGATGATGATAATAATACATATTGTGCGTTACTGGATATTGCCATATAAAACTTATTATTATAACTGGACGCGCTAGTTTCAAGAGTCCATGTTAACCCATAATCTAATGATTTGTATAGTCCGGTTTCACTATATAATCCGGCTATTTGATATTTTCCATCTGCCGACATTTTGATTTCCTGCCAATACCTACTCGCATCTGTTGCTACTGCCGTCCAGGTGCTTCCATAATTGGATGACCTATATATATATCCGGTTCCACCAGCATTATTTTGAGTAGTATAAGAACAATATTTACCATTTGCTGACATTGAGACAAAAGCAGGTTGACCGCCGGGTGCTATAGATGTTGATATAGTATTCCATATATTACCGTAATCATTTGAATAGTATAAACTAGTTCCAATCCTGGTTGCTAACATAAATTTTCCTGTAGCAGAACAGGCTACCCCTAGAAAAGTAGTTGCTTGTTCTTTTAGAGACCAGGTCACACCATAATTACTTGATACATATACACCATTATTATAATCAGCCATTACTTGATATTGACCGGTTGATGACATTGCAATAGATTGGCAGTTTGGACTGGTTGATGTACCACTTGCAGCAGACCAAGTAACACCATAATCACTTGAATAATAAACGGTACCAGCAGAATTTGTACCTGAGTATAATACAGCTGATTGATATTTTCCATTGGCAGACATAGCAGCATTAAACCAATTACGTGTTGCATCAGTAGCAACCGCCGTCCATGATATACCATGGTTACTTGAACGATATAAATACTCACTATTTACACATGCTAATTGATATTGTCCGTTAGCGGACATCGCCACTCCTCTATACGATTTTGACGATGATAATAGCGTCCAATTGGTAATAAAATTATTATACAAATCCAATGGTAATATGTTATTCGTAGTAATAGTTGAATCATCATATAAAGTAATCGGACCATTAAATATTGTTTCATTCATTACAGTTAAATTACCATTCAGTGTCGTATCGCCTATGGTAAATAATTGTTGATTCACTGTTACATTGCTTCCTACCACCAATCTGGAATTCAAAGAGGTATCATAAAGAACACATAAATTTCCATTTGTTGTAAAATCACCAGGAGAACTGGAACTAGCAACACCACCCATAATCGCACTGGATGGAATAGAATTAGTAGCATAATTGGCTGCTGATAACGTACCCGCAATATATAAATTACCATTGAGTGAACTATCACTTGAAACTATTAGTCTGCCATTCAATGATATATCTTCACTTATTATTAATTGATAATTATTAACAGTTGTATTTATAATATTAGTATTCTTGTAATTTTCTACGTTTAACCTACCAATTATAGTTAAATCTTTACCAATATTTAAATTGCCATTTAAAGAGGTATCATAAGCAACAAATAAACTACCATTCAATGAAGTATCCCCTACAGTAAACAAATGTTTATTGATGGTAACATCACTTCCGACAACCAATCGGGAATTCAAGGAAACATCATATTCTACAAACAAATTACCATTGAGTGAAGTATCCCCCATTGTAAACAACTGGTTATTGATGGTGACATCACTTCCTACTACCAATCGGGAATTCAAAGAGGTATCATAAGCAACAAATAAATTACCATTGAGTGAAGTATCCCCTACAGTAAACAACCGTTTATTAATGGTGACATCACTTCCTACAACCAATCCGGAATTTAAAAAGGTATCATAAGCAACAAATAAATTACCATTCAATGAAGTATCCCCTACAGTAAACAAACGTTTATTGATGGTGACATCACTTCCTACGACCAATCCAGAATTCAAGGAAACATCATATTCTACAAATAAATTACCATTGAGTGAAGTATCCCCCATTGTAAACAACTGGTTATTGATGGTGATATCGCTTCCTACTACCAATCCAGAATTCAAGGAAACATCATATTCTACAAATAAATTACCATTGAGTGAAGTATCCCCCATTGTAAACAACTGGTTATTGATGGTGA
>RHAI01000138.1 GCA_010028705.1 bacterium | reverse complement strand
ACTAGAAAAATACGAGGCGGGATAGGAACACCAAAATCAAAAACACCTTCAACCCGTTCAACACGCAAACCCTCTAAACATACACCAAAAGGAAAACACAGTCTTATTGTAAAGAACCCGATAACTCTAGGACCCGATGAACCGATAAGCCAGTATTTAAATAAGGCCAACTTGGGTCGAATTATACGTCCATATTATGAAGCGCAACCAGACTGGCTAGAAAGATTCCGAGTTGTGAAGAAGAAAAATGGTGAATACACAGCTGAACGATTACCTCCCAAGCCTGTCATAATGGCTTGGCCGGAATTCAGCCCAGCTCATTCGCAAACAAGTAGTGTGTCTAGAAGAAGTAGAAGCAGCAGCGTGAATAGTTCAATCGGGTCAGAGTCATCACTGGAATCCAAGCGCATGTCATTAGAGAGTCCGGGAAATACACCAACCCCCGATTTCACAATTAATGAAGACGACGAAGACTATGAGTATGATACACACATTGCGCCTTTGTTAAAACCAGAAAATGTAGGTAAAGTAATCGAAATGCAACACAACACACAATCTGAAGATGGACCTGAACTTTATAGAATAATTCGTGGAGACGACGGTTTAATAACATATTTAAAAATTTAATAATATCGACAACTTGATATCGATATTATGAATATCCTCTCAATTATTGCATTTTGTTAATCACCAGTTTTCCAAGGTCGGCTAATCCGCCCAAAATGGTTTTAGGTGATTGAGAGGCGGCGGCATTGTCAGAGGATTTTGCGGTCGGTGCGTTATTGGACCCTCCTCCTCCCCCCATTTTGGGGATAACTAGATTCGAAAAGGTCATATCCATATTTGAGTTGGCATTTCCACCGCCGGATAGAGAGTCGTCAGCATTCAGCCCTTCATTTTTCGAATAATCATTCCCCCCTACAAGTTTAATCACTGGTGCGACGTGGATAGTGGGTTGTTGTTGCTGTTGAGAGGATGGCATTAAATCGCTTCCAAATCCGCCGCCATTCATCATAGCCATTTGTTGCTGCTGCTGCTGTTCCATCATTTGCGCTTGAATTGCCCCAGCACGTTGTTGTTGATAATTCATATATTCGTCGATTTTCGCAACCTCGTCCAGTTTAGCGATTTGGATTGGGTCGCCACCTCGATTCCCGCCTCTAAACCCATTCCGATTCTGAGTCGTCAATGTCAGCAGTCGGCCGCCCTTTCTGGCAACAGTCCAGACTTGATTGGAATCGAATCCTAAATCCACGGACCGGTTGAAGAACACATTTTCGCCCAATTGGAAATCGTCTATCGAATAGGACCCCCCTACACTATCCCCATTGCCACCACCTCCTCTCGTCAATCCCAATGCGCTTCCGATGGATTCCAACAACGATTTCGGCTCTTCTTTCTTGGGCTCTTCTTCTTCGGGGGAAGGAAGATAAGCAGGCGACGTCGCATTTTCGGTCGCACTCGATTCAGACGGTTGATATGCGGGAGAGGTGGCCGCTATAGCGGCAGCAGCGGCAGTGGGCGCCACATTATATTCGGTATTGATGCGTTCATCCTCTAGACTATTTTCGTCGCGTTCGGCGGCGACCAGTTTAGGAGGCGATTCTACGTCTTGCGGAGTGCGAAGAGCGCGTTCGCCAGTCCGCAATGCGATTAACATTTCATCCGCGAATTTCTTCGGCGTCATTTTCGAGTCGAGACTGAGTTTGGCCCAGTTATCGGATTTCGCCATAGACTCGATTTGTTGCAGATTATCCTCTGTTATGATTCGCAATTGCACGTTGATTGCGGCCAATTCCTGCATCAACAATTTCAGTGAATAGGGAACCGACACAACACTAAATCGTCGGCCATATTTAGTCATTGTGTCGAGAGCATACCCAGTGCCAGTTTCGCTGCGGAAGAATTTGAGAGGACCATCGGCCATTGGGCTCATAAAAAGGTCGCGCGCCGGGTTATAGACCGCGAGAGTGCCCGTCGTATTGCAGACCACCATTTGATATTTGTCGCCGCGTTCCATCATACTCTCGCGCAAGAATTCGTTGATACCGTGGCCGATAACCGAATCACGTTCCATCTCGCCGATTCTCAAGCCACCGTCATTGGCGCGTCCCGACACAGGTTGTTTTGTCAGTGCGGTGCGAGGGCCAAGTGCGCGGTAATTGATTTTGTCTTTCACCATATGTTTCAACCGCATGTAGTAATTCGGCCCGATGAAAATCTCGGTTTCGATTTGTTCGCCGGTCATTCCGTTATAGAGGATATCGTGGCCGCTGCTATGGAATCCGACTTCGGGTAAAAGTCGGCCA
>RHAI01000137.1 GCA_010028705.1 bacterium | reverse complement strand
GCACTCACTGGGCTCGGGGCTCCCCATTGGGATCCATCTGCAAGAGGACTAATGATCGGAATGACCCGGGCCACCGGACCCGGCCATATTGCCCGAGCGGCGCTTGAGGCTATTTGTTTCGAAGCGCATGAAATTATCAGAGATTTATCGCCAAATACTCCGTGGCTAAATGTCGATGGGGGCGCAAGCAAAAATAATTCATTGATGCAATGGCAAGCCAATTTACTCTCTATTCCTGTCAAGCGGCCCAGCACGATTGAAACGACCGCTATCGGAGTGGCAATGATGGCTGGAATCGGTGCGAAGCTATGGGATCGTCAGACCGCCGGATTCATGTTAAAGCCCGACTGTACATTTACCCCGACTGTCTACGACGGAACCTCAATCTCAAGATGGAATACGGCTATCGAACGGGCTAAATACTGGGCAACGTAGGCGCTACAACCACTCGACCGTCTGGGGATCGTTTCAGAATATGGACCTGTCAAAGCCAGCTGTCGGAATCGGTCTTGCCATTACAATCGGCATCCTCGTGAAATATACTCAGGGATGCCACCCCCATTACAAGTCAGGAGACGGTCCACATTGCCCTGTTCCGATCAGAACCTAAACGAACGACATTGATAAATTATCGACAATCAACCGTTACGCGTCCGACCCAATTTCGAACAACAATCCTTTAGCGGATTGGTTTAATGCCACTGACAGTGGCGCTTGTCTCGAAGTTTCACCCCAATATTGCCGAGGCCCCGGGCTCGAAAACCGATCGGACTTCACCCACTCAAGACGACGTTTTTCAAAAAACTTAAAGGCAGGCGATTCAAGATTAACCAACGCTTTTTCAATTACCATGGCCGTCGATCCGCTACGGCGCTCCGACGTAATCAACGAGGTTAATGGAATCGCCACACCGCGGCCACCGGAGAAAATATCAGTAATACCTGCCATATACCCACTTCGCCCGCGTAACGCCAATGCTCCAGCAACTAATCCTAAATTATAGGTGTAAATCGCATCGAATCGAGTGGGTGCGCCGCACCGGCCTTCGTACCCCAAAAAATGATTAAGCGGCGAAAATTTAACCGTGGGATCGATTTCGGCCACTCGTCGTTTAGTTAACTCAACGAATAACTCTTCGGACGGAATCTGAGACACTTGAAGATTTCCATGAGAGTCTCTATCCATGACGAGTTGACGCTGAATACCTTCAGGCAACGACAAAAACAATCGTTGCATATCAGATTGTAACGATCCGGTGATCACCGCTACTCTTTCAGTCAACGGCATTGTTTCCAACATATCGTGATGGGTCGCTACACTTTCGTTGAGAGCACGAATTAACACCTTAATTTCCGGAATAAATTCAATAACGCCTTCGGGAACCAGAACAACACCATAATTAAAACCGTGTTTCGACCGATCAACAACCGCACCCGCAATCTGATTGACGACATCCGACAAGGACCATTTTTTCTGTGCGATCTCCTCTGAAATAAGGGTCACCGCGGGATGGGTCTGCAAGGCCACTTCCAAGGCCACATGACTGGCACTTCGGCCCATTAATTTAATGAAATGCCAATACTTTCGTGACGAGGGGGTATCCTGCAAAATATTGCCGACCATCTCCGAATATATTTTGGTCGCCGTATCGAAGCCAAATGAAATCGGGACTAATGACCCCACTTGCAAATCACCATCTATCGTTTTGGGTACACCAATTACGGCACATCGATGGTCGGCTAAAAACTCCGCTAAAAAGGCGGCGTTGGTATTCGAGTCATCTCCACCGACAACAATGATCCCATCAAGTTGATACCGTTTCACGGTATCTAATACAGCCTGAAAGTCCGACTCCGACTTAATTTTTGTGCGATCAGACCCGAGAAAGTCAAAGCCTCCCGTATTCAGAATAGAATCCACATCCGAAAGTCCAATTTCAAAACAATCGCCGTTCATTAACCCTTTTGGGCCCGCCTTTACACCAAACAACGTATTGGACTCACCCAACACACGACGAATTCCCGCCACAACATTATGTCCTCCAGCGGCGGGACCACCCGAAAACAAGACAGCCAGTCGCCTTCCCCTGACGGAATCCGACGACGGCACAACACTGAGTACGCGGCCAGCGGTCTCAGCCGAAATCTTGGGGAATTGGACATCGATATCCGACTTAGCAACAGGCCCCACGCGATCCCCCTGATCAATGAACTGAGGAACCCCCCCATTACTTCCCGGACCAAACCCGTCGATAACCGGCACAGGTAGTGATCGGATCATAGTCTCGAACGCACTATTGTGAACTTCAAATCCAATAAGTTGATCGACTAAATTTCCTGT
>RHAI01000136.1 GCA_010028705.1 bacterium | reverse complement strand
TTCCGAGAAAGGCAACCGCGCAGTACTCACTAACTTCGTCGCAGCGGTGGGTAACTATGGCGCAACCCACTACGGTGATGGGGGCGGTCTCGAACTACTCGCCGATGTGGGTGCTCTGCTTCCCAAGGGTAGTTCAGTCATTCAATTATTCAATAGTGATATTAACTGCTGGTTAGGCCAACCTGGACCAGCAGGGGACGACGAAATGGCGGCAAATCAGTTTGCTGATGTTCCTTATCAAAAAAGCGATAAGATGCCCTTGCGGTTCCGAAGTAGTTATGTTCAGGAATCGATCCAGGTTTCTAATAAAGATCAGGCAGTACAAGTCGTTAACCAGCCCCGACGTATTGACGTTACAGTTGCGCCACCCACGGATACGACCCGAAATCTGCTCGGAGTCGACTACCGTGTTCATTCGGTACCAGACGATGGCGATTGTTGGTACGCCGCGACAGTCGCGACCTTGACATCTGAGCAAAGGGATGGCCTTGGACTTGATACGGGAGATCCCGTGCGGTCCCTGAGGACGTTGACAACGGAATATATGCGGGAAAAATTTAATGAAGGTAGCATCCCGTTTTTTCAGGACATGCTGGTGAGTTCCATCGTCGATCGGTTTGGCGAAGAAGGGGATCGTGAGATCCTGATGCCCGCAATGCCACGTAGCGCCCTACTGGCGAAACAGGTCGAATTCCTCACTCTATTAGAGCAGCTTGATGTTAAGATAGATGACGTTGATGGCGGTCTGGCATTAATTAGTTCTCTATCGAGTGCCACCGTTGATCCCAGTGGTCTTGACCGTGTTGCGAATGCTTCAAAGTGTCAATTGCTCATCCAAGACATTCGAGCCGAATCACGTAATGCCGCTTGGCCGACTCCACAGGATCGGGAGCCGGATAAAATTGTTGACCTCAATGTCCAATTGGTGAGTGCAATCCAAAGTGAAATTGGACAGTTTTTTAACGCCTATGCTGACAGCCGCATGTATGCCGAAGCGCCGGAACAATGGGCGACCCACCGATTTCTGATGGATAACGGTATTACCCCAACACCCCGAATCGTGGGCCAGGAATTACTCGTCGCAACGGAGGAGATCACGAGGTCGGAAGCAACCGGACATTATAACGCATTTGACCAACAGGCGTTGCAGGGGGATCCGCCGCCCGTTGCCATTTACCTCGAGGGTAAGCATTTCAGTCCGCTGAGCCGTGACGACTCGTGGTTTGATCAAAAAATCTGATAACACAATGGGCATCGTCTCAGTTGATGTTTACCGACACCCGGAGTCGGGAACCGATGAATAAATAAATATTGAATTAGGAGATGGGGAAATGCAGGTTAACAAGAGAAATATAACGAGTTCATCACAATATACACAGACGGTTTCAAATCCGAAGATCGCCTTCGGTGTCAATGTGGCGAAGTTTGTCAATGCGACACCGAGTGAACAGAGTGCTTCGGGGGATGTCGCGAGGCAGGTGTTGGAGAGTTTGAATTTGGACAACCCCACAGTATCCGCAGACCATCCCTTCCAGATCCAACTAAATTCCGATCTTAATTCGGTCTCCATTCCAGCCCGGCTGGCGGTGGACCTGAATACAGAAACCATGGGGGTTGACCGTGTACTAAGGCAGTTAGCTGGAAGTTTCGACCATGACACCGCGACAGGCTTGGCGAACCGTGTCCTGGGTCTGCTCCGCGTGGCGCAACAGATGCAGGCGAGCGGGGAAACGGTGGGTATGGGGACAGTGATCCGGTTCATATCCATAAGGCGATCGATTCGGGATTTACGCAAACCCCGCACGGGGAGCAGACTAACAACGGGTTCGCTTCAAAAGTGGGCGCCCAATATGACGTGGGACTTGAGTCCACACAGCACACCCTGTATTTTAAGGCGGTGTTGGGGTATTTGGCGGAAAAAAATGTTTTTCCTGATGAAGAAATCGTTCCGAGTGGGTTCCCAACTCCGCCAGTTTCAACCTCTTCGTCACAGAGAGCCGAGTTTATCTCTGGTGCGCCACAGATTTTTGCGCCGGGCCAAGACGACAGTCGCCAAACTTTATCCGAACGTCAAAATATTGGCCGAGATCGTTTACTGTCACTCGACAGCTCTGTTCGGCCCCAAAGCGCTCCCCAGCAGCGAAGATCCAGTTTTTCAGGATCTGTCACGCGAACCTCAATACCTTCCCCCCCCCAGTTCTTGGAAAGTAGGGATGATATTGGCCTGGGTCTTAGATCAGTACAGTCGCTGTACGGCTCCCTCCGACCGGGGGTACCGCTAACGTCAGAATTTTCAGGCCATGAATTTTTAGGGGGGGGTGATCCCCAGCGATTAGCGGA
>RHAI01000135.1 GCA_010028705.1 bacterium | reverse complement strand
TCCACGAAATCCCATCGCAACTGACGGCCGACCAATATTGACCGGTTCCAACGGCCACCCACACAAATCCATTCCACGCCGCCTTATTGCATCTCGTGAAAATATTCGTGCTGATTCCCGTCCATTGAATACCATCTGGACTATACGCCATCGTCGCCGCCCCTTCTCCGCAAGCAATCGATAGCGGACGAATGACAACCGCGCCCCTATCCGAATTATTATGGACGTATTTTTTGATATTTGTCAGCGCATTTCCAGCGGAGTAGAGAGGATAAGGCACGCTCGGATACATATTGAGAGACGGGTCGGGAAATAATCCAGCAGGTAAATTCATCATCAGTGCGCTGGCTCCGGCGGAATACGACATCGTCCATACCACCCCATCGACGCTAATGGCGAGATTGTTTGTAGGGTCGGAACCAAACGCGGTCCAAACTGTGCCGTTCCAATATAGACGGATACCACTGACACTGAACAAATCGTTTTGTGCTGGGTAATTCCAAGTGATTCCGTCATAACTATAGGCCAGCGATTTACCGCCGCCGCCGCCGCCGCCAGAGGATGGAACGCCGGCCGCAACCCGTTAGTAGCCGTCCAATAAATACCATCCATACTAGTTGCCACTATATTGCCTCCGCCCGACCCCACCGCCATAAATCGATTCTGCGCCGGACTCCAATCGACGCCATTGCAAGAGGATGCGAATACATATGACCCGCGGCCTACCCACACATTGCCATCTAAACTTGTGGCGAGTGTATGCCTCGAACCCGACCCCCCCGCCACCCATACCAATCCATTCCAAACCGCGTCGGCAACACCACCGGAAAATAGAGAGGCCGCATTCGACGATACGGTCCATAAATTACCTTGGTCGAAACTGAACGCAATCGTATTTCCAATTGCGAGAGAGGTTGTTCGGGGGAAAACAATGCCGTGCGGGAATTCAATGTTCCTCTCGACGTCATAGAGGATGGCGGTGTTCGATAAATCCGTGTTTTGCGCGACAGCATACTCTCCATCCACGATATTAACTAAGCAACTCCGCGTTTCAGTGGAACCATCGGCCTTAGTATAGGACGCGGCCAAATTTCCTCCGACTAGAAATTTATCGCCTAACCATTTTACGATGTATGGATTTTGAGAGGATACATTTGAAGCCAACTGTTTTTTCGCCCAATTCCTCCCATCCGAACTATACGCATAGACAAATGACGCATCGGTTATCTCACTGCGCGCAGTTAAAATGAAATATTGTCCGTTCCAATCAAGCGATACTATTTTATCTTGTGTATCATATGCAGAAGAGGAGGACATCTTATATACTAGAAATAGATTTCGAGATATGATTGATTGGTGGTTCATGATTGTTCCCAAAAGGAGATATTCATGAAACATTATAGTGTTAAAAACCCGACATTCGACGCATTCACATTTGTCCAGTTGATACCGTCTGAACTGACTGCCACCAAGTTGCCGGCCGAATTCGCGCCAGTTGCTACCCATACAGACCCATTCCAAGCGACATCGACCGCTCCGCCACTGATGTCGAATATTGCAGTGGAATTCGCAACGCCGGTCCAATTGACACCATTCTGACTATATGCGATTGTATAAGACGCGCCATTTGAAACGGCGACCCACAAAGAACCGTTCCAAGCCACTTTTCCGATTTGAGCGGATGACGGGTCGGTATTTGCAAACAATGCGGTTCCGGATGTGCTGTTCGTCCAATTTATACCGTCGTAGCCGAAGAAGAGTCCGCCTTTTCCGATTCCGACATAGATTTTTGTGTTGCATTCCACACACGCGATAGTCGCACCGGATGTATCTACCGCGGTAAAGCTATCCGCATTATAACTGTAGAGCAAGTCAGTGGCGTCGCTTCTTGATACTATCCATTTGGTTCCGTCCCAAATAACACGACTCGGAGCATTCGAACTGATATTCGCAATCGGCGCCCAATTTCGAGCATTGGATGATACACTGGTTCCATATGATGACGCACCCGACTGGACAAGGGCCAGATAAGATTCCTTGTGATAATTGTTTTCCGCGCTTGCGCTGCTAGAGCCTCCGGCGCCAAAGGTATAAACGACTTCATTTGTAGTGTAGCCTCTCGTTCTCGCAATGATGTCGAGCGACCGGTCAGTAATATAAGAATTCGCTTGCATTTGTCTAGACAACATTTGCCTTGTGTAAGTCATATCGTCGTCGAAGGACACTATTGTGGGGATTACAGGATATTCATGAACGCCCGTTGCGCCCATAGAACCGGTTGCGCCAGTAAAACCTCCGACACCATAATACCCAGTAAAACCTCTGGCGCCATCAGTTCCTG
>RHAI01000134.1 GCA_010028705.1 bacterium | reverse complement strand
GTGTCAGTGTGTTCGCGGATTCGGACAAGATGCGCGTGGGAGCCAGCACCAGCTATAAAGGGCACACGGAAATCACGCACAGTGTAGACGAGACGGTGATTAGAAAAAAGTAAATGATAGATAATATTTTATTGTGTATAGTATATATCTGTCGAAAATAGTCGTTTCTGTTTAATAACTATATTAAGACTATTGAATTCGATATAGGGCGCAAGATTTTTATTTAAGGGGGAAAAGAACAGCATTATAAATTTCGGACACCGTCAACCAAGGTCGAATGATTGTACCCACAGTCATCCAAAAAAGGAGGTGAGCGTCCATAAATTGAGCCTCAATTCTAAACCCACTCAACACTCCATGGATTGCCCTCAAGGGTAGCCTGGCCCGATGGCAGCCAGGGAAATACAAATAGTTCTCATACCCCAGACCCAAAAATAATAAGGAGCCCTTTTAATGAAATCACTTTTACAAAAAAACGGTTGTATAACCTCAACCGATCCTGTAGTTACCAGTTCAAATAAAGCCTGTTCAACTATATCGCCAACTCGCAAGCCAAAATCCCGGGCGTCGTCCTCCATCCCCACTCAGCTTATTATTTGAGGCCTGACCATGTTTGGATTGATCGGTCTTTCTGGATGCGGATCATTGACAAACAGCACGAGTAGCAACACCGATAGTACCGATCAAATAACGGTTTTGAGCTTTAGCATTACCCCAGATAAGACCAGTTACACGGCCGGCGAAACCGTAACTATTAACTGTACTAAAACAGGTCCAGAAGATGTTGGTGCTGCTTGGAGTTACTCTTTGAAGGGTGGGACATTGAAAAATCCTACTACGACCACATCCAATTTTGTTGTCACAGTGGGCGGTTCCGGATTCAATATGGTTGTCACTGGTAACCCTACAAAACGCCGTACAGTCAATGGGGTAGATATGATTCAGGTATCTGGAAAAAATACGTTTTCTATTAAGGTGGATTAATTTAGATTAGGAGAACCAAGTCAATAGCCGAACCTAACTCTCCCCATCCGCTAGAACTTGATGCGCCGTCGAATGGGTGTGAAGAGGTGGCGGCTATTGCCAGGTTCCCACTTATCTCTAAATTTTTTTTCAGAAATAGAAAAAACCTCGTACCAAATATAGCCAATCGGGATGGGCCAGCCGCCACGTTGATTGGACGAATACCGGCGTGGCGAACAGGATCCAAAGTGAAGGTGACATTATCATGATATCGAAAGGGGGTCGTCGCTGTATTGCACCACGTCGAGCGGTCGTCTTCGGATTTCCGGTTGTTTCAAATTTGAAAGACCTGTATCGTCAATTGCGATGAGTAAAATTGAATATTCAGATCGGGATGTATTACAGCGCCTTTGGAGTTTTTTATGGCCAAAGGGTCGAATTGATTTGCGTGTTCGTGTCCTAATTGCCATTCTGTTTCTGGTTTTGGCGAAAGTATTCAATACCATAATCCCGTTTTATTACAAAAATGCGGTGGATCAATTGTCCAAGCCAACCCAATATCTAGTGGTGCCGTTTTTTGTTGTCGGGGCCTATATTCTGGCCCGAATAGCCTCTCAAGTGTTTGGCGAACTGAGAGACGGTGTTTTTGAAAAGGTCGAACAGCATGCCGTTCGAAGTATCGCCTTGTCTGTTTTCTCACATTTACACGCCTTATCATTACGATTTCATCTGGAACGGCAAACCGGCGGGATTTCTCGAGGGATTGAACGTGGAGTTCAAGGTATTCAGAATCTTCTGTCATTCTCAGTGTTTAACGTAATCCCTACTTTTTTTGAAATTGCATTTGTATGTGGGGTGTTGGTAGTCAAATATAATATTTGGTTTGCGTTGATTACCGGCGGGACCATCGGTATTTATATTTTATTTACATTGGTTGTTTCGGAACGGCGAGTTGATATTCGTCGGGCGATGAATTCAGCGGATTCGGATGCGAATACTAAGGCAATCGACAGTTTAATTAATTACGAAACTGTTAAATATTTTAGTAATGAATCACATGAAATTTCCCGCTATGATTCTGCCTTGAAAAAATATGAACGGTCTGCGATACGCGCTCAAACGAGCCTGACCTACTTAAATATCGGACAGGGAATCATCATTTCGACCGGACTCGGCTCAGTGATGTTGTTAGCGGCGTTAGGCGTCAAAAACGGTACAAATACGGTGGGGGATTTCGTTCTAGTGAATACCTTTTTGATTCAGCTCTATGTTCCGTTAAATTTTTTGGGGTTTGTGTATCGGACCATAAAGCAAAGCCTAATTGATATGGCGGCCATGTTTACGATGTTAGACGTGCACCAAGAAGTTGAAGATATTGAAA
>RHAI01000133.1 GCA_010028705.1 bacterium | reverse complement strand
GTAAACAAATTATTTTCTCCATACGTCCAGGTATCATGGAAAAAAGAGACGGCGTTCATCCCGGGAATCCAATTTAATGCACTACTCACTGACCCACCCCCTGTAAAAATGACATTTCAAGACCGACCAATCACGAGTGTTAAGGCGTAAAATGCGTTGAATTGGAGATCCGAAAAGACCTCCAATTCAATGGTACTCCCGACTTGGTTACAGCTGAGTGTAGGTTACTTTCACGTCGTTGGCCGAATACGTTGTGCTAGAAACGCCGTTTTTAGTGGTCACTAGTTTCAACATATACTTATACACTGTACCCGCATTTCCCCTTGGAAGCTTGATTGAGCGATTACCAGATCCCATGGGGATGACCATGCTGGATAAGATGGTTCCCCCGCTAGTGGTCGTTAGTAAACTTAAGGCGTAGTTGGTCGACGGCTGGGTGGCGATCTTTACCGAAATAGTGGTATACAGTGGCGCGGATGTGACGGAGAGATTCGCTGTTGTCACATACTGACCCACAATCGACAAGGAAAAGTTCATATTTCGGGTTGGAACAACGGTATTCGTTTCGTTCACAAAGACGGGGAGGACCACGGGATTTTGAGTGGCTACGGCGTAATCGGGATTTTGAGTGGCTACCGCGTAATTTTGACTGGCTACGCCTTGAATGCTAGCCGCCGACTCGACAGCACCGTCGCTCATGAGCGCATGATTGACGCTGGAGCACGCCGTTAACGATAGGATTGCTGAGACTGAACATAGTGTGACGACAAAATTGCGGCTGGCATAAAATTTCATTGGACTACTCCTCAATTAATAATTAAGACAAAACAAATAACCGTTGAGCGATGGCCGCTATACCTTCGAGTCCTCCTCGCCCGGCGTCATCGGATTATGAAGCAAGTCGGTGCTTTTGGTGTTCACGGGTTCGTAGCGTTTGGTGGCGTATCGGTAAGCTATAGCCAGACTAGCCGCCAACGCGGTTAACCCAAGTGTCAGGGCGATCGAGATGAATGTGAGGCCTCCGCGAAGTGGGCTGACGACATCGCAGTTGGCATCTGTGAGGGAACTCCTGTGGGCATGTCGGAGGGATTAGACGCGGTCAACTGGCTAATATTGACGCGTGCAATGCCGGCCAGGAACTGGGGCGATTCAGAGAATTGGTATAGCGACAATGTGCAATTAGCGTGTGAATTTTTGAACGACGGTGGCGTCGCTAAAAATGGTATTCCGCCGGCGTCCAGGTGAGTTGCGTTGTATCCAAAGCGCGGTGGGTTCGTTGAAATAGTGGCTTGGGCAGACACATAGTCTCCCGAGGCGAGCGACGCTACGCCATACGCTGTCGGGCCAGACTGCCCATCGCTCGGCGAATAGTGAACGGCAAAAAGGTCGCCATTCGGATTATTGCATTGAACATATAAGTCCGAATAGGTACCCGATACCTGATATCCTTCTACTGAAAATTGGGTGTCTGGCAACGACCCCACATTCTGACTGATGTAAGATGTCACCTCTAACGCTGCTGTAGCATTGTTAGACAATCGATATTGGGAACTCCCTAGGTTTTGCGATCCCGGACCCAAAATCCAGGTCAGCTGCGGTTGACTCGCAGATTCGGGTTTGGGTGAAACCGACGACGAGTGCGAAAAAGGAATGATTCGATGCGGCACGATTTACTCCTTATTATTGAAGTCTCCCCTTTGATAGGGTTATCGTCTGACTCCCAAATGAAATTGCATCGAAATTTGGCAATTGGTATTAAAATATATCACCGTCGTTTTGATCGGTTTATTGGGGCATGTATTCACTGAACTACCCCTGAAATGCCCCCATAGAATGGACGAGTTGTTAATTGCCGCTCCCTTCTCGCCCGTCGACCACAGCTGCCCACGCAATCCGACTCATTAAATCGCAACATCCAAATGGTCCGGTGATATTTAGATTTTTGATTCATACAATATTGCGTAACCGACAAGCAACCAGGCACACGTTAAGATAACAAACAGTTGTGGCTAAACCGCCAGGACAGAACGGGGTGCAACTCTGTCGCTAGGTTTGGGTACCAAAACCAATCGGATCGTTTCATCAGTCCATATAAACAGGTATACTGCCCCCAGTTAAGAACTCCCCAAAAGATAGATAGTAATTTTGGGTTCAGGTCAATACTTCCAACTATTTACTGCTAAACAGAATATACCACTCGCTATCAAAAGAACTCCGGAAAATTTTGTCAAAATTAAAGAATAATAGATGAATCCAAGATTTATGGTTCCCTGATCAATATTTCTTTCTATTTTCTTGCATCGTATTTGAAAGATACCAAAACCAATTAATATCAAAATAGCCCACACAGGAGTTTTGATCCACCAATGT
>RHAI01000132.1 GCA_010028705.1 bacterium | reverse complement strand
GGGGTAACGGACCTGAGATCATCCAGCATCTGCCGAGGATCGAGACGCCCCTCCCTGATGTAATCAATCACCACAGCATGATGCTTCTTCGGAATCATCCCAAGAAGCTGCTGTCTGGATGACATTTTTTTCTATTTAAGCAGATTAGAAAAAAATTTTATTACGCAATCGGGGATTTGTTCAAATGGGCACAACAGCATATCTCCAATCTGTTGAGCTTGTCATTCAGACAATTTAAAAGATAAAAACAAAGAAGAAATGAAGAATTATAATTCGATAGAATTATGGAGACGTGAGAATAAGATTACAGGAAGGACTTATTATTTTAACTTCAAGATTCCAAAGGACAAGCAGAATCATTGGGTTATTAGAAATGTATTACGGCCTTTTGGTATTTGTGTCTATACGAGCAAGAAATATTACATGTATATCGATTGTATGATCGATGCGTGTGGGATGATTACCGATAACAAGGAAAAATTTCAAGAGTATTCCAAACATGATCTTGAAAAATGTAAAGTCATGGATATGAATTGTTGGGATCTGTTGATGCATTTGCAAAGAATTGGTGAAAAAATGTACATTATCGAGTAAAAAAAGAGAGAACATCTCAGCACAGATGCCTTTGGATTTACTCGGATCTCCTCTCCTTATCTTGAACCCGTCTTTGGATCATTTACACGTTGAAAAAAAAAAATCACGGCCGCCCGTCAATGACGGGTGTGTAGGCCTCGGAGATCATCATGTATCCCCCGATTCGTGGTCTGTAGCACTGCCCGAGCGTCTTGGGGCATTTGTATCCGTCGGGTTCATTCTCCAGACAGAAGGGGACGCCCGGGCCGGTCGTCCTGCGCATGACGGATCCGTCGGGGCATTTGCCGGATGCCGATGGTCGTGTGATCTTGCGCTCATAATAACACATGTCCGGCGTCGAGATATCAGGCTGTTCGCACTCTCGGGGTCTTAGTGTCGCCTGCATCGTCTTTTTTCTTAATGTAGAAATGATAAAAAAGATAACTTATCGGCAGAATCAGGAGGACGAGCAGCCACCACCACTCATGATGGTGCTGATTGGCCTGGACGGGATTATTATTGACCGGCTGGACAGCATTATCGTTGCCGTCCGATAATGGCTTTGATGTGGTCGTTGTCGGAGCAGGGGTGGTCGTCTTGGGGCTGCTGGTCATCGTCTGGGTCGCTGGCGGTGCATTAAAGCACGATGTGCTCAGGGATACATCCTTGAGGTTGACGTTCCCGCCCGTGTTGACAATGGCGATAATATTCTGGCAGATATCGGGGCACTTTACAGACGAATAGGCGTTCTGGAGCGAGTAGTCCACAATGATGCCCGGTTCGAACATGCACGGCGTGTACCAGCACATGGCGTTCCCCGACTGGGTCGTGACGCCGGTCCCCAACACCTTGGTCGTGTTGACGTAAACGTCCTTTGTCGCACGATTGATGCACTGGCATTCGAGGAGGTCGGTATTGTTCTTGCACGTGGTCGCATACTGCTGCCTTATGTAGGGCGCAGCGGTGTCCGTCGATGATACATCCAGCATCTCGGCGATCCCGGGGCAGTTGATCACATAATCGTTGTGGACCGGGTTGGTGCTCGACAGCCGGGTGCACTTTGCCGATGCATTATCACCCGAAAAATCCCGGATGTAATCCCTGCTCGGATCGGTCGATGACCCCACCTTGAGCGGGCAGTACACCCCCGGCCTGTAATCCTCGAGCGCGGTGCAGTAGGCACCCCTGATGACGTTGAACGTCAGCTTGTTGACATCCTGGTAGGATCCAAGGAGGCTCGATGGGGAACAAAAGGTCCTCTGGACGGATGTTATCCGATCCGAATTCCCCACAATGTCCGTAATCAGGTATGTAATGACATACACACTCCCCGAATCCCGCACGATCGAGACCGGGGACATGCCCATGAGGGTCATGGAGGACGTGGACGGCGTTATCGATGCATAATAATAAAAAGATGCCTGATTTCCAGATATGTAAGGGCTTACCATTTAAATTTAGGGGATCGTTTTTTTTTATTATTTGCTCGATAACAAAAATAGGGCATGTCGTTTGCAACAGAAACATGTGTGTTCTTCAAAAATATCGATGATTACGATGTGTATTGGAAGAATCGGAAGGACGCCACCAAGTATACGAGGAGCTGCATCCCGACCCTGGAAAAGCCCAGGTGGAGCACGCTGATCAGAGAGGATACGCGGCCCCGCGTCGTTACCAGCAAGGTATTTCAGGAGAACACGTGTTGCCGGAATGTGTGCGGCAACTGCAACAACTACGACTGTCCGGGTGCACTGAGCGGATGGTACAAGGGGTGTATTGGCACATGCCGTGCGGGAC
>RHAI01000131.1 GCA_010028705.1 bacterium | reverse complement strand
GTCAGTGTGGGCGGTGTGAATGAGGAAGACTATGAGGACGAGGAGGACGAGGCGGATTCGCTGACGGAAGACACTGCAGAGGATTTCGATAGCGACGCGGAGAAGACGTTTATGGGGGATGCCTATGAACAAATAACTAAACCATCGGAAGACAAGAAGAAACATTCCTCTAAGAAATCGAAGAAAGACAAATCGTCCAAAACAAAGCGAGAGGATAAGAAGGCGCAGCCCGCAAAAGATGAAGACCGCGACCCAATACCGGAAGACGTGGAGATGGAATACAAGGAAATGCTCGATGTGCGAAAAATGCTGACCGCGCAATTAAAACGCCGCCCGCAGAATAAAATACTCAAAAAATCGCTAGAGGATTGCAACGAGGGAATCAAGAAACTCACGCGCAAGGCCCGACACGCCAATACGAATGCTTATTACAAATTGGTAAATGGCGAACGGCGACAGACGAACGAAATCGACTATTTCAAGCACCGACTGTCAAATAAGGACCAGCAGAGTATTATGACCGATTTAAAGGAAATCAATCGCACGATTTACGCCGACAAACCATATCGCCTATCTTTATTGCAATCTAAAATCCCGTCGAAATTCAAGACGGTTGCGATGCAGCGGCTCAACACATTGAAGTCGATGGACCCGGGCGACCACGAATACTACAAAATCAAGAACTGGGTTGATGCATTTATGCGTATTCCATTCGGCGTCTATAGGAATATTAGTGTGAAGATGAGCGACGGAATTGACGTGTGTGATAAATTTATGGCCGGTGCGAAACAGACGCTCGATAATTGCGTGTATGGTCTCAACGATGCGAAGTTGCAAATCATGCAGATGTTGGGTCAATGGATTGTGAATCCGGATTCGGTGGGGACCGCCATTGCCATTCACGGCCCTCCCGGAACTGGAAAGACGTCCATTGTAAAAGACGGAATTAGCAAGATTCTCGGCCGCGAGTTCGCATTCATCGCGCTCGGTGGATGCGGCGACGGCAGTTTCTTGGAAGGCCATTCTTATACCTACGAAGGCAGCACTTGGGGCAAAATCGCGCAGATTTTGATGGAGTGTAAATCGATGAATCCGATTATTTATTTCGACGAATTGGACAAGGTCAGTGATACGCCGAGAGGACAAGAAATCATCGGTATTCTAACGCATTTGACGGATACGACGCAAAACACGGAATTCCACGACAAGTATTTCTCCGAGGTCAGTCTAGATTTGAGCAAGTGTCTATTCATCTTCTCTTACAATGAAGAGCATTTGGTCAATCCGATTTTGAAAGACCGTATGTATCGCATACAGACAAAGGGCTACGATACAAAGGAGAAGATAACAATCGCGCGTGATTATCTGTTGCCTAAAATCCGCGAGCAAGTCAGTTTTACTGCAGAGGATATACTCATCCCGGACGAGACCCTACACTATATTATTTCGACGCCGCATCTGACTAAAAACGAATCCGGCGTTCGCAATCTCAAGCGTTGTCTGGAAATCATCTACACCAAATTGAATCTGTATCGGCTTGTCAAACCCGGTAATGCGATGTTCGAGAAGGATTTAGGTGTAAAGGTCCAATTCCCGATTACAGTATCTCGAAAAGAAGTCGATGTGTTTATCAAAAACAACGAGACCTTGAACCCGAGCATTCTCGCTATGTACACTTAGTGCAACGCCGGCGCATATCGGCTGCCAAACAAAAAATCCACCCATTCCTCTCCGAAATTGTATTTCGGATATCGATGATGCAAGAGGTGGTGATTGCCAACACACCATATAAACCGGCGGTCATGTTGCATCATTCCGCGCACGTAAATAATCGCGGCGGTTGCCCCCAAACTCGCGGCCGACGCGTGTCCTAAGAAACACGGTATCAACAGCCCCACTGGTTTAGCAAATGATTCCACCCAATGTTCTCTGTGCGCATCTGTATATTCAAGCTCGTCGTGCTTCACCACATGATGGATTCTGTGTAAGAAATAGAACGAGGGTAGATGCAACAGCCGGTGTAGGAAATACGTCCAAATGTCATAACACGCAACTTGAACCAAGACGAACACAAAGAACATTTTACTATATAAAGGTAATAAAATGTCCGGTCCCCTCCATACATCCGAACCAGTAGTAGTCTGTCCGCATTGTCAGTCGCCAGTCCTAATCGAACAAGTCAATTGTGCTATATTTAGGCACGGAACCCACAAAAACAGCGGCGGCCAAATGGACCCGCACGCGCCTAAATCGGAATGCGACCGATTAGTGCGAGAGGATGCAATTTATGGATGCGGACGTCCATTCCGAATCCATCTCGGCCCAAGTGGCGAATGGATTGCAGTAAAATGTGATTACATATAGCATTTA
>RHAI01000014.1 GCA_010028705.1 bacterium | reverse complement strand
CCCTACAATGTAGGGCCGCGATAGTCTGAGATCGTCGCAGGCCGTAAGCCGGGTTCTGTTACAACAACCATTTGTCTCGGCTAATTTTCACAAACTAGCTCCAGCGATCAACCCGAGAATACACGCGAAACGGGCCGTTTCTCTCCTCCTATTTGATCTTGCTCCAGATGGGGTTTTCCGAAGTTCATCGTTGCCGAGAACTTAGTGAGCTCTTACCTCACTTTTTCACCCTTACCATCCGAAGATGGCGGTATCTTTTCTGTGGCACTTTCCATCGGGTATTACCCCGTCCTCCCGTTAGGAGGCATCTTGCCCTGTGGAGCCCGGACTTTCCTCCGGCGTTACCGCCAGCGGTTGTTCACCTGCGACCCAATTAGTGTAACCTGAATTGGACAAGGGTGCTACTGATCCCAACAAAACCATCATCAGGATTATTCGGAGGTGGTCAAAAACTCGATTTCAGGATTTTCTTTTACCTCTCGATCCAGGCTCCAACGAGTCTGGGCAAGATAGACATACTGACCGTCTTTATCTTGAGCAACCTGAGACTGGCGATAGCGAACAAAATCGGCAAGTTTCGTGGTATTCTCGGACCGAATCCAACACGCTTTCACAAAATCCAGTGCATCAAATCGCGATTGGGCGCCATATTCATTGTCAAGGCGATATTGAATGACTTCAAATTGAAGTGCACCGACGGTGCCCACAATTTTTCGGCCGTCCAGCATCGTAAACAATTGAGCAACCCCCTCTTCACAAAGTTGTTCCAATCCCTTATGCAGCTGTTTCGTTTTCAACGGGTTTAAATTAACACAATATCGAAACATTTCAGGAGAAAAGCTAGGAATACCTTTGAATGAAAAGACTTCACCTTCAGTCAATGTATCCCCAATTTTAAAGGTCCCTGTGTCATGTAATCCAATAATATCTCCGGGAAACGCCTCGTCGATAATCGACTTATCCTGGGCCATAAACGCGGTCGGATTATTACATTTAATTAACCGCCCCGACGGCACGTGTAAGAACCGCTTGCTCCGTTCAAATACTCCAGAAACAATACGTAGAAATGCAATGCGATCACGATGCTTAGGATCAATATTGGCATGAATCTTAAAGACAAATCCGCTAAATTTCTCCTCGATCGGTCTCACATCTCGGGTCGTTGATTCTCTAAGTTTCGGCCCAGGCGCATGGGCCACAAAAAAGTCCAAAATTTCACGAACGCCAAAATTATTCAGTGCACTTCCAAAAAAAACCGGGGTAATTTCGCCTGACAAATACCGCATCAGGTCAAATGGCGGATACACACCGGTCACTAGCATAACATCATCACGAAGCTGCTTGGCATCAACCGTACCCACTAGTTCGTCCAATCGGGGATCATCGATCGATTCAATAATTACAGAATCCGGCCCATCTTGCTTTCCATGAGCTTTAAATAATACGAGCCGATTTTCAACTAAACTATAAACGCCTTTAAATAATTTACCACTGCCAATCGGCCAACTCATTGGGCAAACGACCATATTCAACCGATCCTCAATTTCATCTAATAGCTCAATCGGGGGCTTGCCATCACGGTCCATTTTGTTGATGAAGGTCATAATCGGAGAATGCCTCATCCGACACACCTCGAGCAACTTATAGGTTTGAGATTCCACCCCCTTGGATGAATCAATCACCATTAAGGCACTATCGACAGCTGTTAAGGTCCGATACGTGTCTTCACAAAAGTCTTGGTGGCCGGGAGTATCCAACAAATTAATTTTGATTCCATTGTATTCAAATCCCATCACCGAAGTGGCTACCGAGATCCCCCGTTGACGCTCGATTTCCATAAAATCCGATGTCGCATGACGAGACGCTTTTTTTGCCTTTACGGCTCCTGCCACCTGTATTGCTCCCCCAAACAACAACAATTTTTCAGTCAGTGTCGTTTTTCCTGCATCAGGGTGGCTAATAATCCCAAAGGTACGACGTCGCTCTAATTCGGTTAACAAACGGCTCATAATTCAACTCCACAGGCACGAAGTTTGGCTATTGTCTCAGTTGGAGTGTTGTACAATATTCCAGTAATACCCAACCGCTCGGCACTATCAATGTTAGCGGGCAAATCATCAATAAATACTGTCGATTGGGGATCCAATTGATACCGATTGAGCAAAAACGAGTAAATCTGTGTCTCAGGCTTCATCATATTCACCTTTGCCGAGACGACGATACCATGAGCTAAGTTAAAAAACGGATGGGACGCCACTAACCGATCGAAGGGGCGGTCCTGAAAATTTGACAAAATATATACCGCGTACCGACGTGCCAACCTCTCAAAAAGACCAATCATTTCCGAATCAGGGACAAGATAATCAACGAAGCGTTCGACTAAAAAGGGCAGTTCGTTAAGAAAGGGATGGGATCCAATTTCATCCTGAAGCTCCAAAACTAACGTATCGATGGTTAGATCACCTCTATCCATCTTTTGCCATGCTTCCGATAAAAACAAATGCTCTAAAATGAGCTGGCGGTAAGGAGAGTCGCCAAGCAACTGATCAATAATGAAGTTGGGATCGTACTTAAACAGAACGTTCCCAACATCAAATACAATCGATCGAACGGGGCCCGACACTAAGCGACTAGTTTGCGGGTAATCGTTTTAATGCACGAAGTGCACAACCGGATCCGACCGTCTAAACCTTCTAATGGTAAACGGAGAGTCTGCAGATTCGGCAACCATCGGCGCTTTGTCTTCCGGTTCGAGTGACTGACGTTATTTCCTGTGCGTGGCTTTTTTCCACAAACTTGACATTCTCTGGCCATAATTAATTCCTTAAACCTCTTCGAACTGAGTCAAAAATTGAGCGGGTATTATCTCACAACCGGGACCGTCACGGCAACCCCCAGATCCGACAATTGCTCTGGATCCACGGTGTCCGGGGCCTGAGTCATCGGACACACCGCCATACGGTTCTTTGGAAATGCAATAACATCCCGAATCGAATCGGTACCCAACACCATCGCGACCAATCGGTCTAAACCAATAGCAAGTCCGCCATGGGGGGGAGCCCCATATTTAAATGCATCAATAAAAAATCCAAATTTTTGGCGAATATCTGATTCCGACAACCCCAATATCTCAAAAATCGTCGTTTGTTGTTCAGGCGAATGAATCCGGATACTCCCCCCACCAATTTCGACGCCATTGATGACCACATCGTAGGCTCGAGCACTTACAGATGCCAAGGTGTCCCGATTCATTCCGGAGTCTATAGTCCCACTGGGCTGAGTGAATGGATGGTGCATCGCACTCAATTGGCCATCGATCAATTCAAATAGTGGGAAATCCGTTACCCAGCACGGCGCCACAACGTCTGACGGAATTATCCCCAAAAAGTCAGCCACATAACACCTAAACCGGCCTAACACATCATTAACTAACCGAGGACTTGAATCCGCAATAAACATCAACACATCGCCATCCTCCGCCTGCATCACCTGCCTCAACGCGGACTGTTCGGAATCAGTAAAAAACTGGACGATGTTTGATACCAGCTGATTATTTTCAACTCGCATCCAGGTCATGCCTTTAGCACCGAGCGAGGGCACAACTTTTTTGGCAAACTCTTCCTGAAGGACATTTTTACTTAATTTATCCGATTGTCCTTTGACGTTAATTCCCTTGATACGACCGCCGGATGAGATAATCGTTTTAAATATATTGTAATTGACTGATCGAACCGTTTCCGTGACATCTATCATCGGTAAGCCAAACCGAAGATCAGGATGATCATTTCCATACCTATTCATCGAATCGGCATAGGTGAGTCGTGGAAAGGGACTTGGAAGCTCGATCCCCCGAACGGCAAATACGCGGTGCAACAACCCCTCAACCAGTTGCATGATAAACTCCTCATCGATAAACGATGCCTCAAGATCAATTTGAGTAAATTCAGGCTGCCGATTGGGTCTCAAATCTTCATCGCGGAAACATTTAGTTATCTGAAAATAACGATCAAGTCCGCCGACCATGAGCAACTGTTTAAACAACTGAGGCGACTGAGGTAACGCGTAAAAAGATCCTTGGTGAACCCGACTCGGAACCAAATAATCGCGAGCACCTTCCGGCGTGCTTTTAGTCAAAACGGGCGTATCAACTTCGATAAACTGGTGATCTGACAAAAATCGACGCACTTCCTGTAGAATCGCATGGCGCGTAACAAGACTTGATTGGACAGACGGTCGCCGGATATCAAGATATCGATATCGGAGTCGTAGGTCTTCGTCAACACATACTGCCCCATCCACCTCTTTGTCTGAAATGGCAAAAGGCGGAGTCAGCGCTTTATTAAGAATTTCCATGTGGTGGGCAACAACTTCCCACTCGCCTGTTAATAATTTGGAATTAACGGTATCATCTGCTCGGCGCCTCACAACTCCGGAAACGGTCACGACAAACTCACTTCGTAGCGACCGAGCCACCACCATATCAGTCGCTACCGTTGGATCAAACACCACCTGAATTAATCCTTTAATATCCCGTAAATGTATGAATAATAAGTGGCCGTGATCCCGAACAGTATCCACCCATCCGGAAATGACAACCGATTGGCCATCATGGCCCAGGTTTATTTCTCCGCAGTACGTCCGCTCACGCCAATTTGCCATGGTTAGGTTTCTCCTTTGTTGTTAACTGGCCCATCCATGACCAGATCGATACAAACACAATGTCGTTATCACATTCGTCCAGAATAACATGCCTAAGATTCTCGAAAATCTGTAGATTCACCGAAGTGTTTCCAAACTCGCGAAAATATCTTGCCAATTGAACCGAACCATGTCCATTCTTTGTTACTGGATCGTCGGCCCCGCTTAATATTAACGTAGGCATATGACTAAACTGTTTAAAGACATCCGACCGGTATAAATTTCGAATGCCTTTAAACATTTCATAGTAAAAATGGTTAGGAGGTACAAATCCGCAATAGGGATCATCGATGTAAGAATCTACCACAGAGTTATCCCGACTCAACCAATCGAACGGGGTTCTACTCGGAGAAAACTGCCGATTAAATTGACCAAACAGCATCCAATTGAGCAGGCGTCCAGGTGACTGATCTCCCATCATACTACCAATCATTTTGGCCAACACCTGACCACCGAAGGTCACCATCGGTCGGTGGTAGGACGCCCCCGTCAAAATGATACCTGCCCACTGATGCGCGCCACGACGAACGATGTCTTGTACAACAAAACTCCCCATACTGTGTCCCAACAAACACCAGTTAACGTCAGGATACTGAGACGATACACGAGCCGCGAGGTCTGCGGCTCGCTCGACTAACTCGCCCCATCCACCCGAGCCAAGATCGCCTAATACAGGCGCATCGGCACCGTGCCCAATATGATCAATGGCAACCACCACCCCCCCATTCGACGAAATCCAAGATCCAAATTTTCCATAGCGGACAGAATGCTCGGTCATCCCGTGAAGAACAATAACACCGAGAGCAGCACGTGTCGGATCGCCCCAAACGGTCACCGGCATGGCGTCAAAAAATGGAGCCATCAACTTACGGCTTAAAAATTGCGAGCACCACCGCCGCCACCAGTAACACGAGGGTCACACCAAAGGTCCCACGCCGCCATTCTGGCTTTCGCTTGGCGATCACCGGTACAGCAATTGCAATAAATAACCAAATTAACAATTTACCCATCACCCACCGTGAGTGCATATCAGCTCCGGTCAAGTGAAGTAAACCGAACCCCGCAATCACCATCACTAAACTAGCGACACCCAACACCATATTCGCAAGTTTACTTTTTTGATCACTCGTCAGAACAATTGATAACGCAGACACTAACGCAATGAGTCCCGACACATGAAGCACACGATAAAGGTCCAGTTTCATTATTTCCTCCAGATCAACGTACTATTGAGATAAACGATGCCGAATCGTATCAAACAAGAGTAAAACTGTCCCAGGAATTTCTCCATAACGGTCCTCAAGCTCATCAGACAAATCATCCAACTGAAACGGAAACTCCACATCCACTATTCGACGATACATCGCCAGTCGCTCGCGAGGATCCACAATATAGGTATCGGGTACAAGTAACGACAGATTGCTTCCCTCGATCCATGACTTTCGTTTTCCAACCGGTTTACCGTTATATCGTGCGACTGCATCGTCAAGCATTCGGCAGTACAATTCAAATCCTACGGCGGTGACATGCCCACTTTGTTTTTTTCCAAGGAGGGACCCCGCACCTCGAATTTCCAGGTCTTTCATCGCGAGTTGGTATCCAGATCCCAACGCAGCGTATTCTCGAATTGCATCCAATCGTCGCGTGCCCTCAGGGGAAATAGTCTCTTCCGACCGATAGAGCAGAACCGCAAACCCCTGAACCTCCCCCCGACCGACCCGACCCCGAAGTTGATGAATTTGGGATAACCCTAGACGATCAGCATCCTCGATAATTATGGTATTCGCCGAGGGCAAATCCATTCCATTTTCGATGATCGTAGAACATACCAATACGCGAATTTCATTACTCCAAAACCGGGTCATCGTCGATTCGAGAGTTTTTTCATCCATCTGTCCATGAGCGACCCCGACAATCGAGGGGTCAACCCATTGGCGGATCATGGCCACTTTGGAATGGATATGGCGAACATGATTGTACAAGTAATAAACTTGCCCACCGCGGTCTAGTTCGTTGCGAATCGCTTGCTCAATCACCAATTCATTGTATGCATGAACCAATGTCGCTACCGGTTTGCGCTGCGTCGGGGCTGTCGTGAGTTTTGACAACCCGCGAGATCCCATTAAGGCTAAGTACAAGGTACGCGGAATGGGTGTCGCACTCACACTAAGTACATCAACGTTATTTTTTAATTGCTTCAGTCGCTCTTTATGGGTCACTCCAAACCGTTGTTCTTCATCAACAATCACCAAACCAAGGTCCTTAAACACCACGTCTTTCGAAAACAATCGATGGGTACCGATTACTACATGTACATCGCCCCGCTTGAGCGATTGAATCGTCTCCCTCTGTTGAGCACGAGTTTTAAAGCGTGATAACGAATCAATTCGATAGGGAAATCCCATAAAGCGTGCACAAAACGTCCGAAAATGTTGTTCAGCTAAAATCGTCGTCGGAACCACAACTGCCACTTGTTTTTTATTTTCCACGGCTTTAAAAGCCGCTCGAACCAAAATCTCAGTTTTTCCAAATCCAACGTCTCCACAAATCAATCGATCCATCGGGCGATCCGACTCCATATCACGTTTCACCTCATGGGTCACGCGTCGCTGGTCGTCGGTATCTGTGTGCATAAAGCGGGCTTCCAGATCAACCTGCCAAATGGTGTCTTCCTGAAACGAAAAGCCACTACTTTCCTGTCGAACCTTGGCCATTAGATACACATCATGAGCCAACTCTTCCAATGCCTTTTTCGTCCGGGAAGTCGTCTTCTTCCACTCGCCGTCATGAAGTCCGTTCAATGTCGGAACGACATCCGCCGCCGAATATCGGGTAATTAAATGGACATGCTCTAACGGAACGTACAGCTTGTCTTGCCCCTTATATTGTACGAACAAGTACTCCCCCTCTCTCTGACCCAATGTGAGCCGAACCAACCCCTTAAAACAGCCTACACCGTACAACTCGTGAACCACAAAATCTCCGTCGCGAAGATCATCAAGAACGGTCGATGGATGCCCGGACACCGACGCATGAAAAAACAGATCTGTTTCATCCGCTACAGGTTGAATCGTAGTAGTTTGAACACTTGAAATCGATCGCTGGGTACGTATATTAAACGAATTCAGTCGATCCAAATGATCGCCGTCGAAGTCAAAGCGAATCGGATGGCTGTGATTGACAGGAAACACATCCACAATTCCGCCGCGAACCGAAAATTCCCCAGGTTCTAAAACCATCGGAACCCGAGAGTATCCGAGTATCCCAATGGTCTGAATTAATTCAGAATGGATCAGTCCCCCGGTTGAGCTGCGATCAATCAATAGCCCCGTCATAACTCAGTCCGAGCCAGAGCCAACAAGCCCACCCTCACGACCCCATTTTTCCTTAACATCTCCGCAATCGCTGACGCGGTTGACCCCGTCGTCAAAATATCATCCACCAACACCACCGACAGGGACTGGGATGAAATACCGCCACCCACCTCAAACGCGCCGTGTACTTCACGGACACGGGCAGAGTAACTTAATCCGAACAGCGGTCGAGTCAGCCGTCGTCGGTTAACCCAGGGTCGGATCTTTGAGGCCAACCGAGGGTGCCCGACCAGCAGAGATCGTGCGATTTCGTGAGAAATTGAAAACCCTCTATGTTGCTCTCTATCCCGACTACCCGGAATGGGTATCACCACATCGTAATTGAGGAATTCGGCACCCAAAATATC
Source organism: bacterium (assembly GCA_010028705.1). Lineage (GTDB taxonomy): Bacteria > Margulisbacteria > Marinamargulisbacteria > SXXA01 > SXXA01 > RHAI01. Next base: position 25,876 of record RHAI01000014.1, on the reverse strand, counting down.
CCATTTCGAACTGGCCGCCAGTGCAGTCAACGCATCTTTAGCTCCGCCAAATTTGGAGTGATGGAGAATTTTTTTGATGAGACCGGCATAATCGAATACCGTAACTACATCGTCTATTGATTGAATGGTATGCCGACGTACACGAATGTAATTCGAAATCGACGTCTGGCAGTTCGTGCAAATTGACTGACGTGATACATCACCGCATCCCAAACATGACGTTGGCAGAATATACCGCAACACTGATCGTAAAAAGTCATTCACAGACATAATCTGACCTTCTATAATACGTCCGACAAACAAATGTTTACCAGGGCCACTAAATAAAAATTTGAAGGACCCAAAGAAGGACCCATTTCCCTTTATGTTGAAAAATTTGCACCGATTAATGTGTTTAGCCTTCTTGGCGGCGACAATCGGTGGGTGTAAACCCAAAACAGTCACCCCATCAGGGGTGGAAATCGAACGGTCCCCGATCCAAGGCATATGGACCATCCCAAGTGGAAATGTGGTGCCTACTACGACGGTAGAGCTCACCGACGATTACCATTTCCGAATTGTGCAAGGTGATCCAGAAGTTGTCATCGGTCAAGGCCAGTATTTAGTGACCGGCAACGAGCTTATTCTTCAAAATGATGGCGAAACTTCCACGCAAGACTGTACGATGTCAGCCACCTATTCGTTTACCCGAGAGAATGACACACTCAAATTTGAACGATTGGTTGACGATGTGTGTGATTACCGATTCGACCTATTTAATCAAATATGGTTCAAGCAATAACATTTATCCATACCCATCCACTGGCATACTGGGTCATTTTTGGGGGAGCAATTCTGGCGATGCTTGGAATCGATCTTGGGGTATCTCGTAACAAGCAGACCCCGTTATCTATCAAGGAAGCGCTCGCGTGGAGCGTCGTATGGATATCCGTTGCAGGCCTATTTTCGGGATTCCTTTGGAAAGTAGCTGGCCACAGCAAAGCCGTCGAATTCGTAACCGGATACGTCATTGAGAAGTCGCTTAGCGTCGACAATATTTTTGTATTTGTGATCTTATTTAAAACATTTGCAATTCCAGAACGATTTCAACACAAGGTTCTGTTTTGGGGGATTTTTGGTGCCATCGTAATGCGTGCACTGTTTATTTATTTGGGGATCACAGCTCTCCAATTATTCCACCCACTTATGTACATTTTTGGCGCATTTTTAATTGTGACCGGTATTAAAATGGGCCTGTCAAAAGACAAAGAAATGAATATCGAAGACAACCGACTGCTTCATCTACTCAAACGCTATATTAAAATCGACTATACGGACTCATCCGGTCAATTTATCGTCAGAAAAGGAACCGAAACCTGGGCCACTCGGATGCTTCTCGCACTGATATTAATTGAGTTCACGGATCTTATTTTTGCTGTGGATTCGATACCCGCTATTCTGGCGATTTCCAAGGACCCATTCATTGTGTTTTCATCCAATATTTTTGCAATATTAGGGTTACGCGCATTGTACTTTGTCGTCACGTCGGCCATTGAAAAATTTCACTACCTTAATTACGCCCTTGCCGCCATCCTATCTTTCGTTGGGGCTAAAATGGTGATATCGGACTGGATTCACATCCCGACCACAGTGTCACTCGCAGCAATTACACTGTTGTTGGGAACGGCAATGATTGCGAGTGCAGTAAAGTCTAAATTTCAGAGCGAATGACCCTTCCCGGATTCCGCGACGAATTTCGTACCTTCTTTAATTTATCGGACGACAGAGTATTGGGGCGAATTGTTGAACAAAATCGTCACCATTATAAGATGGCCACTCACGAGGGAATAGTCGATGCTGAAATAAAGGGTCGACTACTATTTTCATCGGACGGCATTGCGGACCTCCCCAAAGTCGGAGATTGGGTTGAATTTTCGGTGAAACCTCCGAGTAAATACGTCATCATCCGTACACTCCATCGTTTCTCAAAGTTATCACGCAAAGTAGTAGGAAAACGTTCCGACGAGCAAGTATTGGTTACAAATGTCGACCAAGCACTGGTCATGCAAAGTGCCGATTCCACGTTTAATATTCGCCGCGTTGAACGATTTGTGGTCATGGCTAAAGAGTCGGGTGCGGATGTCGCCATCGCGCTAAGTAAATGCGACCTAACAAATGCGAATGAGATGATGGTAAGCGAACTTGTGGCGGCATGCCCTGGCATACCAATTTTTCCATGTAGTGCCATCAACGACACTGGAATTGCAGCGATTTACCACTGGATTAAAGCGGATCATACGGTTGTCATTCTTGGCCCATCCGGGGTCGGAAAATCCACATTAGTCAATGCGTTTTTAGCCGCCCCTCAGCAAAAAACAGGCGATGTAAACGCCCGCCACATGAAAGGCTCCCACACCACCGTTAAACGGCAACTCATTACGCTCCCCAATCGAGGAATCATCATTGACACCCCAGGGATACGAGAAATCCAATTATGGGCAGCGGAGGACGGAATTGGATCCACCTTTGAAGACATCGATCGGATTGCCCAGGGGTGTCGGTTCTCAAATTGTACCCATCAGCATGAGCACCATTGTGCGGTGAAAAATGCCGTGAATTCCGGGCAGCTCAGCCCCGATCGTCTGGCGCATTACCAGAAACTCCATGCCGAAACCCACGACATCTCCACCGTGCGACAACGGCTTGGTGACACACGAAAAAAAAGACATTTAGCGCAGGCTAAAAAGCGGTATAATACCCCTTTTAATCCACAACAAATCGACGACGACTAAACGAGGGTCTTTATGGCATTAATCCATTTATCAGGGGTCACAAAAGATTACCAACTCGGCGAAACAATTGTTCCAGCGCTCCGAGGGATTGATGTAAGCATTCATAAGGGTGAGTTTTTGTCGATTATCGGTCCCTCCGGAAGTGGAAAAACCACCTTATTGAACATAATCGGATGTATCGACACCGCATCGGATGGCACCGTGATCATAGCGGGAAATAACGTCACAAGACTATCAGATTCAGAACGAACATCCCTTCGCCTTTATAAAATTGGGTTCATATTCCAAACATTTAATCTCATCCCAGTACTTGATGTCATCGAAAATATTGAATTCCCCCTGTTACTTATGAATCGGGAATCACGGGACGCCATTCGCCGTCGAGCGATGGACCTTGCCGCCGCTGTAGGCCTACACAGTCATATCCACCATCGCCCGGCTGAACTGTCGGGTGGCCAACGACAACGTGTAGCGATCGCCCGAGCACTTGTGACAAATCCAGACATCATTTTAGCAGATGAACCCACAGCCAATCTGGATTCACAGACCGGGGCAACCATTCTCGAGCTAATGAAGCAATTAAATACCACTGAAAAAACAACATTTATTTTTTCTACTCATGATCCCGAAGTATTACAATATGCTCAACGGATCATCAAAATAAAAGACGGAAAAGTGCACGATTCGTGAGGATGTTGTTCCACCTGTCGGTTCGAAACTTACTTCGTCACCGAGGAAAATCGTTGGTGATCGGCAGCATCCTGTTTATCGGAACCCTAATCATGACTATCGGAAACGCCGTCATTTCAGGACTCGATACCGGCTTGGCACTGCATTTTCGGCAACAGCTTTGCGGCGACATCGTGGTTATTTCATCCGATCAAATTAAAGAAAATGTATTTTTTATCCCGATGGGCGAAGCAGTCGAATCAATTAATCAACTGGATGAGGTGCTACGGGTTGTAACTCAAAACAATAAGGTACGTGTCGCCCTACCCGTCGCGAAGGGGATCGTATTTGTGCTCAATGAGGACGGTGAGCCCTATTTTCAAATGTTACTCGGAGTTCGCTTTAACGACTACTACCGTGCTTTCCCTGATGGAATATCCGTTATCGAAGGCCACTTACCCACGGGCAACACGAGAGGGCTGCTGTTGTCGACAAAAAGTCGGGACGAGCTACTGACGTTTTCGAATACGTGGCCTGTTCCGAAAGGGGAAACATTAGTGACGGCCAACTTACCGGCCGGAATAACACCTAACACCGTCACGATAAAATCTGAAATAATCTTTATGGGGTATTCGGATCGAGATACCAGTCTGGATATCATTTCAACGGTAAATGCTATTATTTCCTACCCGGCATTCAACCAACTATGGGGGTATTTTAGTATTATCGATATCGATAGTTACAACGAATGTAACGGCTATTACCAACCGGTCCCATCCGCCAAAATCTCGGCGAAAGATCGCGAGTTATTAGCCAATTATACCCATTTGGATGATATCCTGTTCGGCGGCACGCCTCCTTCCCATGACGCAATCGCCGACATCCCCCCGCCCCAAACTGAGCGCGTAAAATCAGGATACAATTTAATTCTAGTGAAGATTGATACCCCAGACGCGATCGAGTCGGTAGTCCATGAGATTAATCACGATCTATCCAGTCACAACTTACCGGCGCGTGCCATCACGTGGAAGGCCGCACTTGGCCAAGTCGCTCAAATGGCATTCTTAATGCGAGCCGTACTGTTTGGATTCGTAACGATTGTCTTCCTAGTAGCCATTATTGTGATCACGAACACACTGAGCTTGGCCGCCATGGAACGCGTGTCAGAGATCGGAATGATGAGAGCCATTGGGGCGCAACGTCGATTTGTATCGCTAATGTTCGTCGCCGAAACATCGTTTCTGTCAATTATTTTTGGGGGATTAGGTATTGGAGTTGGCGTTATTTCAATTGGTGGTCTGCAGCACATGACGATTCGCACATCGAATCGTCTGGTGGAACTATTTTTTGGGGGCCCCGTGTTTCGGCCAATGATTACGGCAACTGACATAGGATTGGGACTTCTCCAACTGGGGGTTGTCACCGTGGTCGCTGTCACATACCCGATATACATTGCGCGTCGAATATCGCCCAATGATGCCATTTCAAGAGACTAAGCGATGAACCCAACTATTCCATTACTCAGTTTTCGTAATTTGATTCGTCAACGTCGAAAAAACCTTTTACTGGGTGCTGCAATTGCATTTGGGACCATGACCTTGATTGTGGCGACATCCTTTGTGGCGGGGATTACCGACACGTTATTCAATCGGGTAATAGTCTATATGACTGGCCATATCGAGCTGAACATGTCTGAAAATGGGAGCCAATATTATTCCGTCCACCGGCGCCCGGAACTCATGAAACAACTCATTGAACGACACATCACGGGAATCAAAGAAATTCGGGAAGGCGTCGCTGTATTCGGTCGAGGTATCGGTAATGGAAAAAGCGATAACATTCTGATGGTTGGTGTGCCAGAAAAAAACAATAGTTTATTTACTCAATATGACGTAGTTAATGGCGATTTGGACACCTTTAATAATCGGGATATACGCAATCCCATTGTGATCTCAGAATCCAAAGCGCGTTATCTTCGTCTAAAGGTCGGCGATACCTTACGCGTTCGATTGCGGACCATAAATGGACAGCAACAAAGTGTCATCATGAACGTCGTTGCCATTGTAAAATCAACGAATATGTTTTTGGAAATGGCGTCCTATGCTCGACTGACTGACCTCAAAACTATGCTTGGCTACCAACAATCCGAGTCCGGATCATTACAAATCATTCTAGAAAACCCGTCTACAGCGCGACGTCAGGCGGATCGCCTTCACCGTGCATTAACCAGCCCACCCGCGTGGATCCAGGGATCCATTCAATCTGCTCCGGTTTGGGTCAGTAGTTTTAAATCTGACGTTAGTGCCGTTGCATCGTTAAATTCAAAAATTAAAGTAGTGGATGGTAATCATGCCCTTACCAAAAAAACAGTCCTGGTGGGTCGGGCGTTTGCCATTGACCATGGAATTACTGTCGGTAGCCAAGTCACCATAACATATCCCTTATTTCGTTCGAATACTACCGCATCTTTGGATGTCGTTGTCACGGGATTGTTCGAACCCCGTGACGATGAAATTCCACAATCGGTGATATTGATTCACCCCGAAATTTTTTTTGGGGCATATTACGCACACTTGCCCCGGCTCACGTCATCTTCCGCACCAATCATTCCATGTTTAAGCGGATTATTAGTTCCTGAATGGATCTTACAAGATCGGTCTCACACATCCGAAGAACTGAAAAAGAAAAATCAAGATCTTGGTCGACTAAAACTTAAAAATGCGGTTTTAGATGTCCGAACGATGGAAGAGACGGCCAGCAATGTATTAACATTCGACGCCGCTCTCCGGACAATCACCTACTCAGCCGTCGCATTATTATTCGTCATTATATTAATTGGCATTGTTAACAGTCTGAGAATGAATATCCGAGAGCGAACACGGGAAATTGGGACGATGCGCGCCATTGGGATGCAACCGCGCGATATCGTAAACCTATTCCTATACGAGTCATTGTTTTTAGCTGTATTTTCAACAATGAGCGGGTACATTTTGGCGATCGGGGTGATGCGCATCCTCTCATTAATTCCAATTGTCACTACAACGCCCATCGGAATTTTTTTAGTCAACCATCATCTGTATTTTCTCACGCGATGGGATACGGTCATTATTAACATCAGCTTAATCAGTTTTATTGTTATTTTAACTACTTATTTTCCAGCACGTGCCGCCGCCAAATTAGAATGTGTCGCCGCACTTAGTCACTCAGAAGGATAATCTCATGAATTATATACGTCGGATCATAATCATCATGTGTGTCATCGGTTACGGACTCCCGACATACGCGCAAACGGTCACTGAATTAATGTCAAAAATTGATTCCGCAATGGAATTAAACAGTGACATTACCGCCCGGGTTCAACTTACCCAGCAACGCGTAAATCAAGGAACCCGTGTCCTCGAAATGGTATATCGACGTCGTGATACGGCCGATGCATTTCTAATCGTCATGATGGCTCCCGAAATCGACAAGGGGAACGGGTATCTTAAATCCGGCGATAATTTCTGGATGTATCGGAAAAATACACGAACATTCCAACACATTAATCGCGACGAAAGTATTGGCGGTACTGACGCAAACGCGGGTGATTTTGAACAAAAAAAACTCATTGAACTTTATAAACCAGCTAAAGAGGGTCTCGATGCTATAAAAAAAGAAACGTTAGGTCGAATCCCCGCCTATAAATTTGAAATCAAAGCCAAATCATCAACGGTCAAATACCCAAAAAAGGTTTACTGGGTCCGTCAAGACAATGGGTTGCCACTAAAAGAAGAGTCCTATTCCCTGTCGGGTACGTTAATGGCCACCAACTACTACCTTAGCTACGCCAGCATCGACAACCATTTTATCGTCAATCGGGCGCTATTTATCGATGAATTCGAAAAAGGTAATAAAACCGTAATGTCGCTGTCCGAGGTGTCATTAAAACCAATCGATGCGAGCGTATTTTCAAAAGCGTATTTAGAAAATCTAAGTAAATGATTCGGCATATCGGGTGGGTCATACTCGTCGGCCTAGTCGGCGTCGGAACAACCACCCCAATTACGGGGGAATCGGTCGACGAAGCGAGCTTATTCCAAGGCGAATCGTCCATTGTTTCGATACAGTCGAGCGAGACCATCGAGCCCTTCGACCACGAATCCACCACCTTCTCTGGTAGTATATTGAGTCGGAATACGGCATACTGGACTCGTCAATCCGCGATGAGTGATGGTGCAATAGCCGGCTATACCCAAGCTAATTTCTTTCTCGACAGTCGATTACAACGCGGAGCAAAGTTATTTATCGATCTCGAAATATCGCAACTAGCCTCCGGAAGCCCCACACAAACCATGTTAGCGACCGTCCGCGAATTGTTCGTTGACATCAACTATAACCGAGCAATTTACCTACGAACCGGAAAACAAGTCATCCAATGGGGCCGGTGCTATTTTTGGAATCCAACGGATCTAATCAGTATCGATCACCGGGATTTTTTCCAATTGAATCGATATCGGGATGGAATATATGGCACCCGGCTGCTGTTGCCCGGTACGAACAATCAAAATACGACCCTGTTCGTTAATCAGGAAAACGTTACCAAAATCAATCAGCTCAGCCTAGCGGCCAAACACGAATTTATGGTTGGGAATAGCGAAATTGGACTATCTGGATGGGTCAAACCTAATTCAGTTTCAACCATTGGAATTGATTTTTCCACGCGATGGCTCGGTCTGGATATCGTTGGAGAAAGCGCGTTTTCCGACGGAGAAAACGGGGCGCATATTACATGGGACGGAATTACCGCTCGGAGTGAGACGATACGTAATCAGTGGGTGAATCGATCAGCCATTACGATCACAAAAACATGGGATTGGGACCTATCGGAACGGATTGGACTAAGTGCCGAATTGTATTACAACAGTACGGGGTATACCCAGTCCCCGTTCACAAATCCCAGCGTCATTCCTATTATATTTTCAAATGGATTATACGCTCCGAACCGAATGGCGCAATGGTATGGGGCAACATTTTTGACCATCCATGAGTTCCCATTCAACGATTCATCTGCCGGAATCAACACGATTGCAAACCTTACCGACAACAGTCGAATTAGTAGCCTCGCCGTATCATTTTCCCCCATCGTTCACACCTTATTGTCAACAACTGCCTATCTGTATTGGGGAGATCCAAATGGCGAGTATACCTATGCAGGTAACAGCGTTGGATGGGAACTGAGTGCCACTATTTCGTTCTAAACATCATGAGGCGCGGCTGACAACGCCAACCGCAGCGATACAATCATCCACTTGGGATGGAGACAAATCTAAGTGCCCAAGCCAATAGCCGCCCCACGCTCTCGACCATCGTTTAACGAACTGTGGGTTCAGGATACGCGGCACTCGGATAATATTTGGATCGGTTAGGATCTTTCTTTCGCTCCATCCGGGACACGTAACGGGCGATGTCATAGGCATCCATTACCTTCAATTGCGGATTTTTGGGAGTGGCTCCTTTAGGCATATACCCCCAGATAAACCTGGCAAATATCACTTCATTGGCTAAATGACCGCCATCCGTGAATGAATCGGTACCCGCAATCGGAGGCACAACATATCCGCCACCGGAATCAAAATCAGCGGCCTGGATGCCTAACCCACTGTCACCATGACACACCGCGCATCGATTTTGATACAGAACCTTTCCCCGATCACTGTCCGGCATTCGTGTGGGGGATGGAATTGATTTTAAGTGGGCACCTGCCATCGAGGATCCCGGACGGGTATAATGTCCCAACCATTGAAAATACGCCACTATCGCTTTCATATCGTCGGAATTATCAGTGAGGCGACCGTTGCCCCCACCCGACATCCCCCTCACACGATCTTGAATAGTCATTACTGACATCGATTTGGGATCAAATTTGGGATATTCATGAATCACATGAACAAACGGTAGTTGCCCTGGCCGGGTACCCGGCAAGTCCGTGTCTCCCATAGCATGACACGAAACACAGTTGAGATTATTGACCGCGGCTCGATGCGAGGGGGCGGCATGGGGCCCGATGGTATATGAGGTTCGTTCCAAAATATCTATCCCGCGCCGAATGAGTTTACCGGTCTCTCCTGGTGGAATATCTTTTTTATGTGGAAGCGATACCGGCCATCCCTGAGATGGCCCCACCAAATAGTGAGATTGAAACGCTGCCGCCTCAGTTTCGGTAACCGGAGTGGCACCGAGGGTTACCGTCGGAAACCCCATCCCAAGTCCAAGCCAAAGCGCCGCCAGTAATGTCCCAGAACGGCTCACAAATTCGGCGACTCCGACCGGACATCTGTCAGCGCCAGCACCTGTTTTTGCTGGGTCAATACGTAATCGATGTATCGACGGGTACGGGACGTCACCACCCCATTTACACGAATAACAGCATCTGGGCCGCGCAAATATGAGGCGACCGCCAATCGTGTTTGAACAGGATTACCCTGCCATTGATCCATCATCTGCTTAAAATATTTCGTGGTGCCCGCAACATTTTGGGTAATCGAGAATGGATCGGTGATTCCAACTCGCCGTGCCGTACCACTCATCAGTTGGCCTAACCCCAGGGCCCCATAGTGAGATGCTCGGTGATTAAACTGGGATTCAACCGAAATAATCGCCGTGATCAATGTTGGATCGACACCATGAGTCTCAGCTGAGTCAATAATCGATTGGGCCATTAACGTGGCATTATCCGAGCTCACCGATGGATTGACGCGGCGGATCCATTGACGAATTGCACCGTAATTTGATGACGGGCGAGGCATCTCAGCCACCGCCATAATCGGCCCGGAACTAATTAGGATTACCAATATATTAAGTACATACTTCATCAGCGACTTATCAACGGTAATCGTGGAATGATAAATACAAGGACACCCGTGATTGAGATATACATCCATATGGGGAATGTCCATCGAGCCACTTTTTTATGGGATTCAAATCGTTTTAACACGGCCATACCGAACGTGGTCAATATCAGGGGAAGGCCAATAATGGTACACATCACATGAGACCCTAATACTCCAAAATAAATCCACCGAATTACCCCTACTCCCAAAAAATGAGTGTCCCCGTGAACGGAGTGATAAATCACATAGGTAATCAAAAATAGCGTCGAAAATATAAACGCGGTCATCATCGCCAGTTGATGTAAGGATCGATTTTTAGCACGAATCGCCTTAAATCCAACCGCCAACGCTATGGCACTGCACGCATTTAAAACCGAATTGACCAACGGCAATTGATCCACCGATTTGGAATGGACAACCGGCGTTTGCTTGATATAGATCAACCATACCAAAAATACAAATGCGGCTCCGCTGACAACGGCACTAATGATCCAAAGACCCTTATCCTGGATTTTCATTAATTAGTCCTCCTTTTCGATCCAATATCCCACATCATCACCCTTGATATTCCATCGAACAGATTGGATGGTGGGGTCACCTTTAATAAAATTCACCCGAATCCGTCGGGCCATATTATCAATCAACGCATCACCGGAGATGACTACCGGCATATAACTACTAACGGGAACAGCATCCCAGTGATCACGATCCTCGTGACGAAATATTCGAATCTCAGCTAATTGACTCATGCATCCTCCCAATTTAATCCAATGGATACGTCCGCCCTCAATGGTATCGATATGGTCCATGCCGTTTCCATTTCCACCTTAACCAACTGTGCGATTGAGTCGACTTCCGATTCAACACAATCAAACACCAGTTCGTCATGAACTTGAATCGTCATTTTACTCCGAAATTGATTTTCCTGCATGGTCCGATAAATATTAACCATCGCCAGTTTAATCAAGTCGGCCGCCGTCCCCTGCAACCGGGTGTTGATTGCCGTTCGTTCTGCAAATTGACGCCGAGCTGGAAGTCGATCGGACAGTTCAGGTAATGGTCTCACTCGACCAAATTCGGTCCACACACACCCATCACGCCGAGCATCGACGATGGTTTGATCCATAAATTCCTTCACTTTTGGAAATGACTGAAAATACCCATCAATGATACGTTTCGCGTCCGAACGGCTGACCCCTATATTGCGCGCCAGCCCAAAGGATGAAATCCCATAAATTATGCCAAAATTGACGGCCTTCGCTTGATATCTCTGCTCTTTAGACACCTGACTCTCGGGCACACCAAACAAAATAGATGCCGTCGACCGATGAATGTCCATATCCCTGCGAAACGCGTCGAGCATCGCCTCATCCCCAGACAAATAGGCCATGAGTCGCAGTTCAATCTGGGAATAATCCGCCGAAACAATGCGCCCGTTTGGTGCCGACGGAATAAATGCGCGACGAATGGCCAACCCATCGGGATCCCGAATCGGTATGTTTTGTAGGTTAGGGTTGGTCGAGGACATCCGTCCCGTCACGGCGCCAGTCTGATTGAACGACGTATGGACATTCCCGGTGCGTGGATGAATCAATCCAGGAAGCGCATCCACATATGTATTTAATAGCTTCTCAAGCTTTCGATAACTCAACAACAATCCTGCAATCGGATGGTGATCGACCAGGCCATCTAACACTTCGGAATCAGTCGAACGCCCCGTCTTAGTGGCACGCCCTTCAGGCAATTGCAGATCGTCAAACAATACCTGACCGAGCTGCTTCGGCGACGAGATGTTAAATGGGCGTCCCGCTAAATCATGAATAGAGGTTTCCAATGCCTGCAAGCGGGATCGATAATCTCGGCTTAACGTCGCCAAATAGGGCCGGTCAATTCGAACACCGGTTCGCTCCATATCGGCCAACACTGCCTGTAGTGGCAATTCGATATCTCGGTACAACATCAATGCGGTTGAATCCTGAAGGAACGGCCTCAGTGTAGTGATCAGTTGGCGAGTGTAATCGGCATCCGCTCCCGCATACGCCCCCACCGCCTCAGGGGGAATATCCACCAGCGATCGCTTGGATTTTCCAGACCCGACCAAGGCGTCGAAGGGCGTCATGGTGACGTTAAACCATCGGCTCACCATCTCCTTTAAGCCGATGCGTTCATTTGGCGCCAGCATAAATCCAGCCAACATCGAATCATCGGCAATTCCCACCAAGTGAATCCCGTAATTCGCGAGGACCTCGATTTCATATTTGCCATTGTGGGTCCATTTGGGAACCGATCGATTTTCAAGCAATGGTTTTAGACGACTTAACAGGGGGGACAGGTTAAAACGACCATCTGCACTCCCCCCCCCACCAAATAGGTCGAGCTGATTGGTTTCTGAAACGACCCAATCATTCAGGGGTAAATACACAGCGTGGCCTGAACGATATGAGATCGCAACGCCCACAATTTGTGCGTCATGCACGGATAACGACGTGGTTTCGAGATCCACCGAAAACCCGGCCATCATCTCCGGCACCAGAGCATCAAATTGGCCAACCGAGGAGATAATTTCAGTCGATGTGAGGGGTGGCTGAGTGATGTTGGCCATCGGTGTGGAAGCTACCGACTGATCGTGGTCAACCAGATATTTGCCGTACTTGGATTTTAATGTCTTAAATTCATACCGCTCAAAGCAGGAGACAATGGCCCGCCAATCAGGAACAAATTGCAGGGTATCCAACGGACAATCCACCGGAACATGCCGATCAATTTCTGCCAAGGTCCGCGACAACTCCGCATCACCCCGTCCCTGAGCGAGCGCATGACGAACACGATCCGGTTTAATGTCATCCAGTTGCTCAAATATAGCCGCTAAGCTCCCGTACTGATGCATTAACGCTGTCGCCGATTTTTCGCCAATACCTCGGACACCCGGAATGTTATCTGAGCTATCTCCTTGCAATGCCTTTAAATCGATTAATTGATGGGGTACCAGGCCATATTTGGCGTGGATAGCTGCGGGATCAAACACATCGAGTTCTGAGACTCCTTTTCGATTCATTAACACGTGAACACGATCACTGACCAATTGAAAGGCATCCCGATCCCCCGTCAGAATCAACGCTTGCATGCCGGCTAACTCCGCGCTCAAGGACAAGGTACCTAATAAATCATCCGCCTCATATCCGGCGAAATCAATGGATCGGATACCCAGTGCGGAAATTACATCGGTTAAGAGCGGCAACTGAGCCACAAATTCCTCTGGAGCGGGAGGGCGATGCCCCTTGTATTGGTTATAGACCCTGTGTCGAAATGTCGGCTCTTTCCGATCAAAGCAGACCGCGACATGGGTGGGACAACACCGATCAATGACCCCCATCAGGAGAGTCGCGAATCCATACACCGCATTAATCGGGGTCCCATTGTGGGTTAAATTTGGAGGGAACGAAAAAAAGGCTCTAAACGCCAAGGAATGCCCATCAATTAACAACAAGGTATCTGAAGTCATAGGCCTCCTATTTAATCAAAATTATTGCAAAAACCCTACCCACTCCTCGTATTAATCACAAATCAGAATGACAAAACGATGCATTTCCAAGTACACTATACCCTCACAAGTCACAGGTCTCCACGACCTCCAACATCGTCCAAACTGATCCAAATTTTATTTCATCAAAGGCAGGTATTTATGGCAACCATGACACAACAACCAGTATCCTCCGCATTAAGCTACAGCGACATCCAATCTATTTTAAGTGACAAATCAGACTATTTACTGGGTCACCAGTGCACGACGATTTCCGCATCGAATTTACATATCCCATCATCGGATTGGGTCGATCGGATGTTCAGCCCATCCGATCGGAACAATCGTGTCCTTCGAAGTCTGGAAGCACTGTATTCCCACGGGCGATTGGCCAACACCGGTTACCTGTCGATACTCCCCGTCGACCAAGGGATCGAGCATTCAGCGGGCGCGTCCTTTGCTCCAAATCCTGCATATTTTGATCCGGAAAATATCGTCAAATTAGCAATCGAAGGCGGCTGCAACGCCGTGGCCTCCACTCTCGGTGTTTTAGGATCTGTATCGCGTAAATATGCTCACAAAATTCCATTTATTCTCAAAATTAACCACAACGAATTTATTAGCTACCCAAATTCATTTGACCAGATCATGTTTGGGTCAATCAAGCAAGCCTATGACATGGGTTGTGTCGCTGTGGGTGCCACAATTTACTTCGGTTCGCCGGAAAGCAAACGTCAAATTGTCGAAGTGAGCCAAGCATTCGAACGCGCTCATGAACTGGGAATGGCCACCATTTTGTGGTGCTATTTGCGAAACGAATCGTTCAAAGTGAACGGGGTGGATTACCATGAAAGCGCCGATCTTACCGGCCAGGCAAACCATCTCGGTACCACGATTCAAGCCGATATTATCAAGCAAAAATTACCCACCAACAATGGGGGATACACCGCCCTCAAATTTGGAAAAACAAGCGATAAAGTGTACAGCTCGTTGAGCACAGAGCATCCCATTGATCTCACCCGGTACCAAATCGCAAACAATTACATGGGACGTATGGGATTGATAAATTCTGGTGGCCCATCCGGCAAAAACGACCTGCAGGACGCCGTAGCCACTGCGGTCATCAACAAGCGCGCCGGAGGGATGGGACTGATCTCAGGTCGCAAAGCCTTTCAAAAGCCAATCGCTGAGGGTATTGCCCTATTGAACGCAATACAAGACGTGTATCTAAATCCTGGGGTAACCATCGCGTAATCATGAGTGATTGTGGGGATGTCAAAAAAGTATTTGTATCGGCGGCCGTTGTGCCGCCCTCGACCCAGTCGATTGTCGGCATCGAAATCACCGACACAGCCGCTGAAAAAATTAAGTTATTTCTGACAAATGATGGAAAATCCCCCGACGAGTACGGACTCTATATCGCCGTGGTTAAAGATGGATGCTCTGGAAAATCGTACACGATGTCGCTCGATCCAATTGCAAATCACCAGGACAATGGCGATAAATTATTTACTCGAAATGGCGCGACAGTTATTGTCGACAAACTCAGTTATTTGTTCGTCACGGGGTCTCGTCTGGATTATGCCGAAGCGTTAACTGGATCGGGATTTAACCTCATCAACCCCAACGTCAAAAAAACGTGTTCTTGCGGTAGTTCATTCGCAGTTTAAGGGTCAGCATCGGCATACAGGGTTCATTTTTATACATTTTCGTATAAAATACGAACTTTTACACCTTATCATTTATCCATTCAAATATGTCAATACTCCGCACCGTGAAGACGTAAATTGTATAGCCGGGCGGTACATTTCGGGTCGACTCTGTCGGTAACCGTCCCGTTTAGCACACCGGAACGGCGCCTATTTTCAACACAAAAAATGAAAAATAGGGCCTGTTGCAAAATGGCTTATTTTCAAAAAATAGCGATGTTGCCAAATGATTCAGATGCGCCGTTTCTCGCTCGCCGTGGTGGTGAAGAGCGACATGAGGAGAGCGAAATGGGGCAGATGGAGCATTTCGCAACAACGCCAAAATAAGCACAAACAAAGTGGAACAATGTCGTGCTATCGCCACCACAATTCACATCACCATTACGAGATAATCCGTACTTGGCACCGACCATGCATATCAGCTTAACGGTTGAGCTAAGGGGTTAGCACTTGTCCAACTATGGTAATCTGTAGTTGGACTTACAAAACTAATGGTACGCTGTAAGAAGCTTACCGACAGGTGAAAGACGACATGAGTATCAATTTGGGACAACGGGCGGGGTGGAAGCATAATTGGGGGCAAGCAGGAAATACCGGAAGTGGGGGTCAAGGGCGGCGAAACCATTATATGGGTTCAGCCAATGGGTCAAGCGAACCATCGAACCAACCTGAACCTCCGATTGATTCGATGAGCACGTTTTCACCAACCTATCATCCGTTTGACCCAAGATCCATCAAACAGGTTAACGTTGGCGATATTTTAGAAAAAAGTTCTGAGGTCGGGGCGCCAGTTGACTCACTCGATCAACTCATCGCATCTATCGATCCAAACCGTTCCGTTTAACCGGTGGTTTTACCTGAAAATCGATGGTGAATATAGTCTTCCAACATCTCGATGAATTGGGTTTTGATATCATCACCCCGTAGCGTCTTCACCAACTGACCGTCTTGATATACCGGAATCGCCGGTTTTTCAGAGCTGCCGGGCAAACTAATCCCGATATCGGCGTGTTTGCTTTCCCCAGGGCCATTCACAACACATCCCATTACCGCAACGGTTAATTTTTCGACACCTGAATACATCGTCCGCCACGTCGGCATACGCGACTCGATATATACGGTCACGTCTTTGGCAAGGTGAACAAACTTATCACTATTGGTACGGCCACAGCCCGGACAACTGGTCACCGACGGCATAAAATATCGGAAGCCCATGGACTGCAAAACCGAGCGACAGGCGCGAACCTCGGCGTCACGGGACACCCCAGGCTCTGGCGTCAACGAAATACGAATTGTGTCCCCGATTCCCTGCTGTAACAAGACAGCTAAGGCCGCGGCGCTCGAGGCAACACCTTTAATCCCAGCTCCCGCCTCCGTGAGGCCCAAATGAAGCACATGATCAGTCACCCCCGCCAAGCGTTGAGTAACACGAACCATATCCTGAACATCCGACATCTTAGTACTGATTACGAGGCGATCTTTGGTTAACCCAAGCGAATCAGCTAACTCGGCATTACGTAGGGCGCTGGTCACCATCGCATCGTAGGACACTTCCTTAAACGATTTCGGGGTAGCTAAACGAGCGTTAGCATCCATCATTTCCGTAAACAGATCCTGATCTAGGGAACCAAAGTTGACCCCAATCCGAACGGGGGTATTGAATTCATTGGCGACGCGAATCATATCCGAAAACTGAGTATCGCGACTGGCGCCTTTACCAACATTCCCTGGATTGATACGAAATTTAGATAATGACGCGGCCGATTTGGGATATTTTCTCAATAATATATGCCCATTAAAATGAAAATCCCCGACTAAGGGGACATGACACCCATGATCCGCCAAACGAGCGACGATTGAAGGAACCGCCGCCATGGCATCAAAATCATTAACCGTTATCCGAACCAATTCGGACCCCGCCCGTGACAACTCTAAAATCTGCGCAACGGTAGCGTCCACATCCGCCGTTGGGGTATTGGTCATTGACTGAACGACAATCGGATGGTTGCCGCCCATTTGCACCGTCCCAATCTGAACCGTCGGGGTCGATCGTCTCGTGATGGCGCTGCTGGAACCCGAACTACTCATCATTTGTTCGGTTTGGATGATCGCTTATTGAACCAATAACCGATACCCGCGACGAACCCAAGCGCCACGGCAACTGATACAATCACACGCCACCAACGTCTACCTTTTGACCACACGCGCTGACCGTGTGGTTGATACCTAAATCCCATTGCGATCACCTCTCAAATAAATTAGATACTATATTCCTTTTTTTTATAATTTTAAACGACCCAATCCACAATGGGTGGCATGAGTTCCGGCTCGACTTCTGAGCAAATGCCGCCCCCACCCCCTCCGTACCAGTCAGAGGATCACTGACCAAAAAAATCACGACATTACAAACCAAAAAAAAGGCGCCCATACGGACACAACGAATTTAGGCAGTCGACTTAGAAGGTGTACCTAGCACCAAATTCAAACCCCTTCAGTGACGACGAACTATTTTTATCAAAGTTTGTTAAACCCAGAGTGTAGCGGCTGTCGAGTGTTAGGTTTTCCAATAATTTCAACTCTAACCCGCCGATTACACCACAGCTAAGCGATTCATAAGAATAAGCTCCCGTTTTAGGCGAAATTAAGGATGTAACATAGCCCCCACCATAAACATTGACAATCGGATCGATCGAATAAACGGCAAGAAGTGGCACCTGGACAAAGATAACATTAAATTTTGTCGGCAAACTAGACGACAATAAGGCTAAACGGTACGTTCCCTTCGACACCGCCTCGACATAGTTGACTTCAGCCCGTAGGGAGAGTCTCTTATCGACATCTAATGACGCTGAGGCACCCACGGAAAATCCAAAATCCGCATCTGTGGATTCCAATCCGGAATTGCTCAAAAAATTGAAACTATTAACTCTACTAATCACTCCAAATTTAATCGGTTCACCCTGAATACTTAAGACCAATAGTGACGAAGCCAGTAAACCGGCCAGCACTATTTTTTTCATAAATAATCCTTTTCTCGTTTTAACTTCCAAACAAATCACGACATTTCAAAAAAAAAAAAAGGCGCCCACATGGACGCCTCCAAACCAAACGACGAACTAAAGCAAGATTACCTTAAGGCGTACCGGCCCACAATCTCGAAGCCCGCAGACGACGTTGAGTCATTTTTATATACATTTGATAGTGATAACGTATACCGGCCTCCCAATGTCAGCTTGTCCGACACATCATATTCCACTCCTCCGCTCACCCCATATGTAAATGACTCAGTTGAACCTTTAATGTCACCAGAAAGGCCCAAAAATTCGACCTTTGAAGACATCAACGACGCGATATATCCGCCTCCGTAAATCCGTGCTTTCGGAGTGAGCGAGACCACTGCCAAAACTGGCAATTGAAGGTAATCTCGCTTATATTTAAATTCTACTCCTGAAACCGACTGTTTCGAAGCAACCGAAACGTAGTTTAACTCGGCCCGGAGTGCAAAATTTGTATTCAGTTCCCAAGACGCTGACCCCCCCACAGTAAATCCAAAATCAGGATCGGCAACTTCAGAATCGCCCTTTAAATTGAAATAATTAATCCCACCAGTAACTCCATATCGAATCGGGTCGGCGTGAATACCCAAGGTCAATAGTGAAGTGGACAGTAACGCGGTCAGAAATATTTTTTTCATAAATTATCCTTTTTCGTTTTTTTTTAAAAGGTAACAAACGAGTAAAATTGGGTCAAGATAATTAATGAATTGTGTGTTTCGGGATATTCTTAGGTTGGAACCACCCATTTTGCCTCGATACGCCCCTATATACTCTATTTCTTTCGCAAATAAAGCGTGATATTTTACTAGTTTGGGGGCGGTAAACATGACGACGCTCACTGTTTCTCCCTTACCATCCGATTGGCGGCTTCGCCAACCATTTGACACGGAGACACTCTAATGAGACGACTGATTTCGGCACCATACCTTCAAAAAAAAATAGGCGCACCAAAGGATGTCCGTGACTTAATTATCTCTCAGCCGGATATACGTGCGGCCATTGACCACACGGTAAAAAACGGCTTATTAGCGGCGTTTATTCAGAAAAATCAGAGTGAAATAGTTCGGCAGAGGACGCTGAATTCCAACTCCACATTGATGGAAATTTTAAAAACAATAACGGGGTACGACAAGTTTCTCGGCCGGCTCAAACCGGCCCAAGAAATAAGTAATTTGGAAACAGGCGACATCCCAATCAAATCGTTATCCCACTGGCAAACGGAGTTAAATTGGCATCTAGCCAATTTAATGACGACGCCCGAAGGTGGCACATCTCTTTTTTCACTATGGATGGCGGCATCGAAGAACTTATCCCCAGACCAATTAAAAGTGTTTGAATCCGAAGCATTATTTCCCGTTTGGGCGTCACAATTAAGCCGTATCCTGTCGTCCGCGATGACGAGGTCGACTGTCGGCCATACCAGTAGTTCTGAAGAGGAAAAAGCAGATGACCCAGCTTCTCGACTTAGAGAAATTCATCAAACTATTCAAGGCCTAGAATCCATCATCCCCATTAGTCGTGGATTTTCAACGATTCAAACGGAACACCTGCGGTTAAAGGTTCAATTAACCGATGACCCTTACCAATACTACAACTACGCGAATGTGCGCGTTTTAGAACTTCAGGAGGCTAAGGTCGACATCACCAGTCAATCAGAGGATACCCTCATCCGTTTAATCGGGTTGGATATCATTAAAGAAGATTCTAATTCAGTCGCCCGAGAGTCCGTCGCCGGACTATGGACCCTGTACCACACGATATCCAAGGACATGTGTGACCACATCCTAAACAAATTGGCGAAACACTGGGTCCAAACACTTGATCGGGCGGCCGGATCGGATTCGGTAGCGAAATGCGTTCTGATGCATCCCAATGAGTCATTCCGAGCGGATCTTGTAACCCACATTCAACGAGAGGCTGAGACAACACTAAAGGGTTTATTAGATGCAAAAGGTCGCAACTTTTCACCGGACCAATTCCGCAACGCGATTAATAGATTTGTCGAACGTACACGAGAACTAACGAACACGGCCCCCGGGTCCACTCAGAACGCGTTGGCCGCAGTCGTGCGCGCGATTATGGGGGCAGTGACGGTCTTTGAAACACAATTTCAGTCATCGCCAAGTGTTACCGGGTGGGGATATATCCACCCCGATACACCGCAAAGCAATCTTTATAGGGATTTAACCCGGACGTGGTTGGACGCCTACCTCTCGGTGTTACCGCACATGGCGACTCCGAAAGACGCACCCCACACCGTACTTAAACAAGCCATGACCCTTACCAATGTTCACCACACACTCGACTGGCTGGCCGACCAATTAACAACCCATGAAGATATTTTTTCGACGGCGTTTAAATCCTTTGCCGATCATCTGGTGACTCGAGGGATTGAACTCACAAACGAGCGGGATCTGATTATCCGGAGGTCCGCATTACAGCGCCCCATTAGGTTTACCGGGACGACCCAGTCAGTGGCCGAAGCACTACATAGGCTCAAGGAATCATTGCCGTCAGACGACCCATCGACCCGCATTTCAGACGACCCATCGACCCGCATTAAGGATGTGATCACCAAACTTTTGGATGGCCATAACCAGGAATTCGTGTCGAGTCGAGACTTATTAATCAGCGTCAATGAAATCCAGAGAGATCTCACGGTTGAAAATGTAACGCCCCGGATTGGACGCCGACTGACCATGTTTGGGACTGAGGGGAGTGATCCATCGGGATTGACCCGAAATGCCGCCCGATTGTTACAGTGGTTTCTAACTGAGGGAGAATTGGGTTTGGCGCTGTACAACCATCGTTCAGACATCCTTCCAGGACGCCTTGCCGCAACGGCGACAACAGCCCAGAACGCCCTGTGGGTCACAACCAAAGAGCCGATCTCACAGTGGGACGTAGTACGCAAAGTAGGCCACCGTATCTCTAATCCAAATAAATCGGTGACCGATACAATCGATCGTATCCTTGGTGTTTTAGGCAATGACCCCAGCGTAAAGGAATTAACTGCGCTGTTAACCTCCATCAAATCGCGAGGAGGGGTCACCGTCGCCGACATTTTCCAAGTAAAAGGCACGGTCGAACACTTGCTGACCGATTCATCCCCAGCCAGTCGCGAGGCGCTAGAACTCATACGAACCGTGTCCAACACATTAATCGCCAAACTTCGCACGATTGATTCAAACTTTAGCATCCCCAATTTGGACGCAGAATTGAGAGAGATTCAAGGTCCACGGAGTCGGACGCCTAATCCAGAAATTGGTCGAGGCCTATCACTTGACCGCCACCCTGGCGGGGTGATGAGCGAAGATGTTAGACAGCCATTACTACCTCCTGGTAATTCGGTCGGGCAATCGACAAATAACCCGGCGTTGGAACCGGTGACAACATGGCATGAGGCACCCCGGGATGACAGTCACACGATCCAGTCGTTCTTGGCATCATGGGACGTCAGGGCCACAGAACGGGCCGTCGGCAGCACCCACGACTACATCATCACCGAGGTGATGCAAACTATCGGCCAGCACCTGTTTGAACCATCTCGCTCGGCGGATGCATTCGAACGCGACATTAATAGGCTAAAACCATTGATTCAGGGGGTAATGCAAGATTTACTGCCTCGAGGTTCCGATCGTTCCACCGATGCAATTACCGCAGAAATTATTACAAACATGACCGCTGCGATTAAGGCCTTATTGCCTTCAAGTCAAGAGACGACACGTGAAGCAGATTCCTTATCGCCCGCGATCCGCCAAGCCATCCGCCTTGGCCGAGACAGCCATGGCGCCCATTTATCGGCGTTCGAAGCCTCACAAACAATTATTTCGCACCGTATCACCGATGTTCTATTGAACGCACTCGGCCCCGATTCGGTCAGTTCAGAGAGCACTAGCATGACCGTAAATCCCATGGCAATTCAAGGTACGCTTACTGGTCCGGGACGGAGAGATCTGTTGTCGCCCCACATCACCCCTCGCACGGCCACCGCACTGCTTGTCGCACTCATCGACCAACTCGAATCCCACTTTGACCGCAAGACATTACCCGAGAAAGTTTTTCTTAACCGAATCACACCGATTATTGAAAGCATCGGCGTGCCATTGGCAACAATCGTTACTCGGCCACAAACGTATCGGATCAATCCTTCCCTTGACCGGCCCATGGATCCGAATGACTTGTTTAAACGGTTTTCCGAATCGGGCATCATTGCCTCGTTAGGTTCAACCGATGGCGTCAAAAATCTGGGGCCATTTGAACGTATGCGTGCACTAACTAGTCCAAACATTCAACGCCCCATAGACCCGAACGGGAAACTCAAATCGTTGGCGAGCACCTGGGTTAGCTATGGTCGCCAAAAAGAACTCCGCGATTGGGTCAACACTATCGTCCCACTCGAGCGTGGGTTCGACGAGTTAGAGCGCCGTTTAAGAAATCGGCCATTTATCCTGGAGTCAGGGCATCAGGTATCATTCCAAGAAATCGCACCGCCTATCCGAAAATTGGTTACAGAAGCAAGGAAATTGTCACCGAATTATCGTGCCATTCAAACCGCGGTCGATCAGTTAACCCGGCAGGTTGTACCCACGATCAATGTGGACGAGATCGCACAGCGTACGGGCATCCGCGTGTCGATGCCCCTGGGACAATGGGTAACCCACGGGCTCCACGCCCTCCTTGCCACCGCCCAGGCGACACTCCACGAGACATTGACGGAGACTATCAACGGATTTACAGCAGACACTCTGTTCAATCGAACCACGGGATTGATTACTATCCCACCCGACACGATCCAGCAGATGCACGCACTCCGCATCCTGGAGGCAATGATTAAACTCACAGCTGGCGGTGCCGAATCAGGGGTGGAGGACCCTCCGAGGGGTTCCACGACGCTAATTAAAAAATGTACTACACTTGCCAGGTCTGTGCTTGACGATGGTAATGTTCCCACCAGCTTTCGGACCCTTTGCCTCACGGGCCCGGCCAGCATATTTTTTAATATCCCTGAAGTTGCGAAACAACCCGCTCACCGCATTATCAATCAATTACGACACAAAATAACCGCCGACCATCTGAACGCCTACGTTGCCACGGTTACTGACGGCGACTGGGCGGGTAATGTCGACACCGCTCATGGCTCATTTTTATCAGCCGTCACTGAATCCACCGAGGATCGGCCAGAGGTTGTAGGCTGGCTACTTACTGTCGAGCTAACCGAATCCACGCCCCGACAGAGGACACTTGTTCAGGAAGTGTGGAATCAGATACGTCCACGCTGCTGGAACGATGGGGATGGTCGTCCAGAGACTTACCGATTGTATCAAGCCGCCATAAGTCGGGTATTTGGCGACAGGGGGGCAATTCAACTCGAGCAATTAAACAACGATTTTATATTCAGCCAGCATTTAAACATTGAGGCCTGTGTTGATTCGATAGGCGCCATTACATCCAAGTTACAATACAAAAAACGCCTGTTAGAAAAGCGTCGAGACGAATCTGCACTTGAACCTAGTACGTCTCGCTTGTCCTTAGTAGATGATTTGAGTGGAACGGATGAATCAATCGGGCAGTTGGGAACTGAAATCGATAAATTAGCCTCACTGGTTCATGGCTTTCAGGACTTAAACCTACTGATACCGCCCTACACGATGACCTGCCTCCAGCGGCTGACTCGAATGCACTCTCCCTTCGCCGCCACCGTGTTCGGTCAGGCAAAGCTAATCGAATCGGATCAGATCATTGACAAGCGCCCAATGGACGGTCTCACGGCATTCTTAGAAGGTAGCTACTATGATAGATCTCCCAAGTTGTACACTCCCATCTTCCAAAAAATCTCTTCACATCGAATAACCAGAGATAAATTTGAAGAAGCCAGTCAGAGTTGTTCATTGGGGGGGGATAGCTTAGAAACCTGGGATCCAAAAGAGTTTAAAAAGGTGGCGATCCGAACCCTGGCCATGCTAAAGGCTAGCCAGACGAAGGGTCCCGTCCACCGTTAAGGGACGCGCCCGAGCCGACGTTTGTCGGCTCGGGAAATGTGATTAGCCTAACGCCTGAGAAATATCCGCGATAATATCCTCCACCGCTTCAATTCCAACCGACAACCGAATGTAATCCGGCGACACCCCGGCCGATAACTGCTCCGATTCAGACAATTGTTGATGCGTGGTGGACGCAGGATGAATCACCAACGTTTTGGCATCCCCCACATTGGCCAAGTGTGACAACAATTTCACTGAGTCGATAAACCGCCGGCCCGCATCCAAGCCACCAACGACTCCGAATCCGATAATCGCACCCGCCCCTTTGGGGAAATATTTTTGAGCATTCCGATAATCGACATGGGTCGACAATCCCGGATAATTAACCCAGGACACACGTGGATCGGCCGCCAACCATGTGGCAATCGCCAGCGCATTTTCGACGTGACGAGGCATCCGAACATGCAACGTCTCGAGGCCTTGGATTAACTGAAACGCATTAAATGGGGAGAGACAGGCCCCCGTATCGCGCAGCAACCCGATCCGAGCCCGAATTATATACGAAATCGAGCCCAAGGCATCCCATAATTTCAACCCATGATACGATGGATCGGGCTCCGAAAATTCAGGAAATTTTCCATTATTCCAGGGGAATGTTCCCCCATCCACAATGGCGCCCCCGATACTGGTCCCATGGCCTCCGATAAATTTAGTGAGCGAATAGACAACGATATCCGCGCCATGTTGAAGCGGCTTGAATAAGTATGGGGTAGCCACCGTATTATCTACAATCAGTGGAATTCCCGCCGCGTGGGCAATCGCCGATAAGGCTTCAAAATCATCGATATTATTTTTCGGATTTCCGATCGCCTCCACGTAAACGGCTCGGGTTGAACCATCGATGGCCCGTCTCACGGCCTCCGGATCGGAGGTATCCACGAATCGAACAGTGATACCCATCCGAGGCAATGTATAGTGGAACAGGTTATAGGTCCCGCCATAAAGTGCTGAGGATGACACAATATTTTGTCCCGCCTGGGTGATATTTAAGATTGCGTAGGTAATGGCGGCCTGCCCCGATGCGACCGCTAGTGCCCCAACACCGCCATCCAGCGCCGCCAATCGTTGCTCAAGGACATCGGTCGTGGGATTCATTAAGCGCGTGTATATATTTCCAAACTCTTTGAGCCCAAATAAATTCGCCGCATGCTCGGAATTACGAAACACATAGGACGATGTCTGGTGAATTGGGACCGCTCGAGATCTGTCTCTTATACACATCTGACGCTGCCGACGAA
>RHAI01000130.1 GCA_010028705.1 bacterium | reverse complement strand
TGAAAAGCTGTAGGGTTTGATCCGATCAGCCGGCACCATCAAATCTCCCATTAAATACGACCGCCATTTATTTCGGTCCCCCGCTTTTAACTCAAACGTCCCATCACCTAGCGGTTTATCCCACGTATACCGGTTCGAATCAATTCCGTGGACCATAAACACTAATGAATCGGCCACTGGTATCATATACGGTTCCCCGGCCTGGCACACCGCTGTTGCAAGCCACGCTCCGATTACCACGCTCAATATTCGTTTCATTAAACTCATCGAATTCTTGTTATCTCCGACCGATTGATATCAAGTATGACAATACCTGCCGGATCGATAGATCCGGCATAACTCATCACCACCTTCGTCGTGAAATCACTGTTGCTGTACGGCGCGTAGCTGAAATTAGTCGTCGTGATTTCTAAATTTCCTAGATCCTGCTTTTGAATGTATCTCGCCGAAAGATGAAAAATAATATTTTGTGAAGCGGAATAAGCGTCTACGCCGATCAAACCTGGTAATAAAGTAAAACTTGAGTCATTGATTGAAAATTTTGTAGTCGACTTGTTTTCAAAATCCCAGTTAATTATCTGATCATTTGAATAAAACACCCCACCTCCGCAATTTCGCACCTGGTGCGTCAACAACCGACCATCGATAGCGAACACTTTGAATTGATAGGTCCCCTCACTCACATAGATCTTGGTTTCGTCCGGACTAATTTGGATGGTGTCGTAATTCCGAGCCCCGCCCTCATTGATATCGACACTCCACTTTTCTTTCCAGCCCCCGTCATTCACCATCACATGGAGCCGTCCCGAAATATACGCCACCACATTGCCGGACGCCGACATCGCAATCAGCGACGAATACCCCGCCTCAAACAGTTCATGTTCATTCCCGCCATCGGCATCCATCACCACAATGCTGCTCCGCGCTTCATCCAGCACGCTGTTGCTGATCAGGTTCGAGTGGCTGCGCATATATTCCTTACCCGCGATGATCCGCCCGTTTCCCGTCCAATTCGGCACCGTGTACGTCGTCGATTCCCGACTGTTGAACCCACATCCCCCCATCACCGCCACTCCCACCGTCATGACACCCACACTCACCGCGCGCCACATCCGACGCCATTTCCCCCATCTGTTTTTACCGTTATCTTCTGTCATTAGCCTGCCCTTTTTCATCGCGTCTCATGCCCGCCCCCGGTGGCCTCATATCCACCACCTCCCGCCAGTATATCTGTTAACATCCACACCCGCTAGAACTGTTGTTAACATCACCAGCTTAGACGGCAACAACGCGTCGGGGATGTCGTTGGCGTTTTCCCAGATGGGCCGTTTAGTTATCGGGTCGACATTGATTCGAGTACTTCCCAGCAACCCATTCCGATACTCCGCCACCGCCTGTTCCAGCCAGGTCCGGGTTGTATCTAGTGTTATCCCCGTTTTCCCCGTGATGTCCTGGTCATTCACTTTTAATGTTTTGCTATTATTCTCCGCTCCCGGATTCCCGCCCTCACTCTTGTACCCCACACCGCCCAACTCCAACATGTTCTTCCCGTGGTACCCACTTGATGATGAAAAGCTGTAGGGTTTGATCGAATCTTCCGCAACGCCCAACGTTTTATGCAGATAATGCCACCACATATTTATGTTTTCGTCAGCACCCACGTAAGGCGCTCCATTTTTATCGGATACGAACCATGTATACCGATCTGAATTGATTCCATGCACCATAAACACCAGCGAATCTCGATATGGCAGCATGTACGGATCACCTCCACGCACGTTCGTCACACCACATCCCAGTATCACAATAATTAAGCACAGAATTCGTTTCATTATCGTATTAACACCGTACGCGACGTCCCCACATCCAGGACGTATATTCCGTTACCCATATAATCAGGCCCTTTTGCACTCATCACCACCTTCGTCCCGTCCGGACTCAGATGCTTTCCCGTGAAATCCTCGTAGCTGTACGGGGCGTAGCTGAAATTAGTGGTAGTTGACTCGTCTGTGTCAAGATTATGCTTAACTACATAATCGCCCCCATTACTAATCACCGAGTTTTCGGACACCACATACTGGCTAACAAATATACCTAATTTCAAAATGCCAAAAACATCAGAACTTATTGTATATTTTGATAATTTTAAATTTGTTGTGGTGTCTTGATTTAAAATAATTTCATTATTATTAATAACCCCCCCCCCAGCATAATTTATCTGGTGCGTCAGCTCAGCACCTGTAATATCAAACACCTTAAACTGATACGACCCCTCACTCACATAGATCTTGGTTTCGTCAGGACTAATTTGGATGTTGTCGTAATTCTGAGCCCCGCCCTCATTGATATCGACACTCCACTTTTCTTTCCAGCCCCCGTCATTCACCATCACATGGAGCCGTCCCGAAATATACGCCACCACATT
>RHAI01000129.1 GCA_010028705.1 bacterium | reverse complement strand
AGTTGCCTGGAACGGTTCTAAATGGTTAGCGCTTGGTAATGATATAACGAATGGAGTAATCGCTTCATCGCCTGATGGGATTAGATGGAGAGCGGACTTAAGCGGCAGTGGTACCCCTTTTTCCGATGGTTACGTAAAAGCCGCGGCGTGGAATGGTTCTTTATGGGTAGCAGTTGGTACTACCAGCAGCGGTAGCGCAATTACGACATCGCCTGATGGAAAGACATGGACGGCACAAACTTCTCCATTTGATACTACGTGTACTGCGGTCGCCTCAAATGGCAATATGTTTGTCGCGGGTGGGCAATCAAACACTTCCAATAATATATCATATTCATATAACGGTACTACTTGGTTCACACCCACTACGAGTAATATATTTGGGGGGGCGTTGGGGTCTGTAGAATCCGTTGCCTGGAATGGACAGTTATGGGTTGTAGGGGGAAAAGTTGATGCTGGTGATATTCTTATCGCGACATCACCGGATGGAAAAACCTGGACACGGCGAACTACAACTTCAGGTGGTCTTACACTAGGGACTACAGCATCCGTTGCGTGGAATGGTTCTCTGTGGATGGCAGTTGGCGTGAATACTTCGTCAACTTCTGGGTTCGTCTTAACATCTCCAAATGGACTCACATGGACAAATATTACGGCTAACTTGGGTGGTACAAATCCATTTTTGGCGATTAAAACCGTATCATGGAACGGTGCGAGGTGGTTCATAGGTGGTGAGATTATGCAACCAGATATATACTCATCATTTACATCTGTTGATACTATCACCTGGGTACCCGTAACAACGGGTTTGACGAGTACGGTGTATAGCTCTGCCTCTCGCCGCGTACTTCCCTATGTAGGCCTGACAGTTGATGGGTCAGCGGGCTCAACTGGGCCGACAGGGCCTGCGGGGGGTAGCTCTATATCTATCCTACCAGCAGGGTCCAGTGCTCTGACAGTCAACAATGTGGGGACGACATATCTTCTCATCATGAGCGGTACTACACATAATTTCACAACGAATACTCTGCCGTCTGGAAATGTTAGTCTTATATGGTTCGTAAAGAATTGTACCCCTGCGGACATTGAAATAGAGGAGAATAGTCAGCCAATTCTAGGACCGACTTCTACCTTATTCGCGCTTACCAGTACTAATAATAGTTCCCTCCAATATTTGTATTGGAATGGAACGGATTTGGCAATGTTGTAAAAAGTATATGTTTACCGTGAAATACCGAAGTTAAGTACACACCCCTTTGGGGGGTGTAACCCTTAGTTATTCGGTATCAAAAATATAGGCTACATTAGAATAATGCAGCCTATAGCGGTTCAAATCCGCAGGGATACAGAGGCGAACTGGAATGGTACAGGAACCATTCTCCGCCCCGGTGAGCAGAGTTACTCAACCGATACAAATGTTATAAAAGTGGGTGACGGTCTTAGCACATGGACGGCCTTGCCTCCGATTGGCGGCGGCGGCGGCTCAAGTACATCTCCTCTCATGACGGATAACTTCATGCTCGCTGGTGGCTCTAGTACTGCGCCACAAACAGCTCTAGCGTATTCATATGATGGATTGACGTGGGTGAGCTCCCCCACAAATATATTTGATTCAGGGAGATGTAACCAAGTTGCCTGGAACGGTTCTATATGGGTAGCTGTTGGCAAGAATGCAACAAATGGAGTAATCGCTTCATCCCCTGATGGGATTAGATGGACTGTAGATATAAGCGGCACTGGTACCCCTTTTTTATTCAGAGTAGAAACTGTAACATGGAATGGTTCTTTATGGGTGGCAGGTGGGGGGGGCAGCAGCGGCGGGCCAATAGCAACATCCACCGATGGAAAAACATGGACGGAACGAACGTCTCCATTTAATCCGAAATGTAGTACGGTAGCTTCAAATGGTAATATGTTTGTCGCGGGTAGTTACACAGATCTTTATAACAAAATAGCCTATTCGTACGATGGTATTACATGGGTAAATGCCCCTATTGGCAATATATTCGGTAGGGGTGTAGCTAGTGATAAGGGGGTATATTCTATTGCCTGGAATGGACGCTTATGGGTGGCAGGCGGCGATGATGAGTTTGATAATATAGCTATCGCAACATCACCAGATGGAATAAACTGGACGAAGCGAACTACACCTGGAAGTCTTACGATCGCAACTGTATACTCCATAGCGTGGAATGGTTCTCTGTGGATGGCTGTAGGGGCGAATGGTTTAACGGGTGAAGGATTTGTTTCAACATCTCCTAACGGAACTACATGGACAGATATTACTGCCAACATAGGTGCTACCAATCCTTTTGTAAACATTCAAACTGTATCATGGAATGGGGCGAGATGGTTTCTAGGTGGCAATAGTCCTAGTCCTACTGGCGTACTTCTTACATCCGCAGACACCATAACATGGACTTCGAAGGCAACAGGTATAGATACAAATATTTACGCT
This sequence comes from bacterium, assembly GCA_010028705.1. Taxonomy (GTDB): domain Bacteria; phylum Margulisbacteria; class Marinamargulisbacteria; order SXXA01; family SXXA01; genus RHAI01. The sequence goes on along the minus strand of RHAI01000129.1, from coordinate 54 downwards.
ACCGCCTCGCGCCGCGTACTACCCTATATCTGTCTCTTATACACATCTCCGAGC
>RHAI01000128.1 GCA_010028705.1 bacterium | reverse complement strand
ACTAAGTATTTCAACATCGCGGATTTGGCGGGCAAGCGACCCCCGCAGATAGACAAATAAACGCGGTCCATCCTAAAATATTTTTGTAGGATTGTATTCACTTGTTTTTTATTGATGGAGTGGTAGAACATGGCATACATTGAATCGGAGGTTGGTATGACGGATTCATTGTGCAATATAACACGCACTCCATTATACGCGCATTTTTCATATCCGATGATTTCTTCCATTTTGAATGTTTCGCGCATCCTCTCTTTCGCCCATTTCATCTCGCTTTCAGACACGCCATTTTTACACAAATCTCGAATGATATCAAATAATACTGGAAGAACTCCGTCCGATTTTCCATCGCGAATTAATCTGTGAGTGTCGGTGGTCGCGCGTATTATGAAAACGCCGCCGATTTCATAGAGCTGCATTTCGGCCCCGGAACGATATGTCAGACCGCGTTTTTCGCGCAATTCGACAAAAAGACGAGAGGACATGGACCCGCCGAGGATGTGTCTCAGCAGATTCAGGGCGTAATATTCGTGCGCGCTAAATTGGTCGCAAATTTCGAACCCGATTTCCACGTGGCTGACATCGCCTTTCGCGGAATGGAACGCGAAATGTTCCGCATCCAGTTTCGGTTTTGGAAGACAAGGCGGAATCCGATTCGCAATTGGCGGCGTTATTTTAGGACAAGGCAGTTTTTGTGTAAATTCGGTTTTTGCTAGAATGCGACAGATTGTGTCGAGAGGAATCGACGAAACAACACTCAACACCATATTCTGTGGGACATAATACTGTTTGTAGAACTCGACCACTTTTTCATATGGAAGGCATCCTTTTTTGTGATACATCTTATGGTCAATCCATTCGCCATATGGGGTTCCATCGAACACCAGCGTTTCAATGTAGGAGTTCGGCGATTTCATAATGACCTCTTCGCGCACCACATTCAATTCCAAATTATATTCATCGCGGTCGAATTTGGAGTGCAATAATGCGTCGCCTAAAACCCCCAGAAATTCGGCGACGTGGTCATCCACACAAGCCACTTTGTAATGCGTATATTGTTTGGTGGTTTGGGCGTTAAACTCCGCGCCATTCTTACTAAATGGTATGTTTATTGCGCTATAAGAAGGGAATTTGCGACTACCCTTGAAACACATATGTTCTATGAAATGCGCGGCGCCTCTCAAATCCGCGGGTTCATGAATGGAACCGACGTGGCAAAACACTTGCACGTTAGAGGTGGTCAAGGGTTTTGCGGGGCGTTCATATACAAGACGAAATCCATTCGGGTAAGTTTTTACCACTGGGGGGTTTCCTCTCATTTTCAATTGCGCGGTTGCTAGGTGCTTATTATAATACGATGATATTGGATTATAATACGCGATTCTTTGGGTCGGGTATATCCTAAACTAGTAGTATAGTGTAGTTAGGATTATTGGCATCCGGAGTAGCCAATTTCGAGAGGAATGCGGCTGATATCCTGGTCGATGGTGCTCAAGTTCCATGGGCCGACGTCTTGCTTAGAGATAACAGGGTCGGAACGGAATTGGAGATTGGCATTGCGGAGAGGATTGCGGCTGATTCCAATGTATTGTCCGGGTGAAAGAAGGTCGGGAGTCGCGCCGGCGTTCAATGCGGGGTTCAATTGAGCCCATTCACTATTGGGGTCGCTTGGTAGCAATTCAGCTGCGTTATTGACAGGACGCATTCCGCAATCGCCGGATTGTTGAGGGGGCATATATTGTGCGTGAGTTTCAGCGACAGTTGGCTGTTTTTTTGCTAAACCGTAGGTAGAATCGCTATAACTGGAGGATTCGGGTTGGCTTTGATAGTTCCCGTCTTGCAATCCATCCATGCTGTATGATTTTGACCCAGAGTAAGAAAGAAGAGCAACACCTAAAAATACGACAACGACAGCGATGATTAATTCCTTGCGGTTGATGAACTTCTTAATTCCCGAAGAGATTCCATTGAATGCCATTATGCGAGTGATATATAAACGCTTGACAAAATTATTTCACGATTTCACAGGGCATTCGGCCTCATTTAGATTATTGCTTGGGGTATTTTTATGCGAGCACATTTTACAATTGAAACCGATTTCCACTATGAGTCCAAATCCTCTAAATCACTATCACTGTCGCTGACGTCTTTCAACAAGTAGGTGGTTTTAATCCGTTTTGCCTCTAAATAATTTGCCAATGCCTCTCGTTTCGCCGCGCGAGCCTTTTCACGCGCTTCTTTATATAGCTTGTAATACACATCACTCCGGTCTTTTAGTTTAATCGGTTCTTCCGAACCCGCGTCGGCCGATTCTTCTAAAGGAAAATCGACCTCCAAGATTTCGACGACGGATGGGTTTGACGGTTCATCAGTTGAGAGGATGATATTGTTTGGCTCTGGCGGCGCGATGTCCTCTGACACATTTACTATTGTTTCGCTCGGTTCATCGGTCGGCAGAATGGATTCGACCGCCGGGAGGTCATTGGCATTGGCATTGGCATTGGCGGAAGAGGAAGAGG
>RHAI01000127.1 GCA_010028705.1 bacterium | reverse complement strand
CACTTCTTGTAAAGCCCTTCTTCTAATTGTTGGTCCATTTTTATTTGGTTTATGATAGTTTCACAATAGGTCAATCAATTTTATGCGTAGTATACAAATACAATTGATTTTTATTTCTCCCATGCCTTGTAGCGCTGCGCGTACACGTCCTTTACTTGTGTGTTGTATAGGTCGTTGCGGTTAATGTCTTTCAACAACACGTTTTCGGAAACGCCGCCCTTCACCCGTATCGCCTTACCTGTGTAGGGCGTTCTTGTATGCCATCTATCAGAGGGAGTACCGATCATAATCTTTTTCAAGTCTTTCGGGAACACGAACTTGGGTCTGTTGCGGTTATACACGTGGTACAGGTGGCGCATGTCGCCAGCAGCATCGTGGAAATATTTATACGACAAACCATACAACTCACTGGATATCTTACAGAATTCGTTGAATGTAATAACCGGTGCGGGTGGTGGAGAATGAGATTTTACAGTTTTACTGCGCGATTTTTTCGGTTCGCAATTACCAGTTTTGGGATTCTTACGAGAACCATTCGGACAACGAGGCATGATGTATTTATATAATATACGTAGAATTTTCGCTAAACAAAGTATCTCTATAGTATAATGGAATATGTACGCAACGCCTTTCTTTCATTCACCGGTTTTATATTCGGCTCATTTCTCATATCACAGCGCGAGGATTATTCGTTTTTCGGAAAATGGACGATAACTTCCCCCGCCAACGCCTGGAGTTCCATGTGGTATGCTTTCCCGATAGCGCCGATATGTGTTAAATTCCCGCTGATAACGCTGTCAGTCGTCAGTTTTGGTCTGTGGTCGAATCAGACTGTCGCCATTAATTTTATAGATGTCACGTGTATATATTGGGTCATTGTCGTCGTTTCGCTCTCCGCTCTACCGGGCACTGTATACAAATGGCCGGTGATTTATCTCATCAATCTATGTCTGGTTCTTTTTATGGGATTGTCCGTGCATTATGATTTAGACGATGCGATCCTACAGTATTATCACGATAATCTGGTACCGATTACGGGCGTCATCTTGATGTTTAGCGCTGCGATGCTGTCGTCGTTTTATTTATTCAACAGAATTTTCATTATTGGATCGTCGCTCATTATGATCGGGTTTGGATGCAAACTGATGGTGATTTTTAATGGTGTCTACGCGGGGACCGCGATATTTCATACACTGACTGCGATCGGGATTGGAGTTTTGTCACTGTTGAATGAAACACCGGAATCCGGGGATATTCGGCAACGGATCTATGGGTACATGAACCAGGGGAAACGGAAGACATCGCGGTCCACGGAACTCACGAATCTACTTGGGGATGTGGAACAAAATAACTCGGAAACAGAACGGGTTTAGGTTCACGTCGTATAAAAAATAATTTATTTATGTAAAAGGCCATGCTTCTCTGCTAGACTAAAAGGGAGGGGTTAAAGGATAGCGCCTCAGGCGCAGATGAAAACGTTAATTTTCAAGAACCGTAGGTTCCCCTTGAAACAATCGCGACATATTAATCGCCTCCAAATTGTGCGTCACCGGCTGAAACAATCGCATCATAATCTCATCGTCGCGGAATCGGATTGTATATTCCTGCTGAACTTTATTGCGTCCGATGCGCCCCATGGCCTGAATGATCTTCTGTTGTGTCATATGCGTCAGATCCTTACCAATGAACCCGTGACAGAATGAGTAGTTCGTACCATAAATATAATCCGACGACGCGATAATGAGGAACAACCGCTGTTCGTACGCCAGTCGCTTCATGATCTCCATATACTGCGTGTTCGGATTCGTCGCGAACATCCCGATACCCATCAATAGCAGGATTTTCATGGTGTTCGGCACGTCCAGTTCCATGATTTCTTTGACAGTGGACTCCTCAATCTGCGGTACAAACGCATTGGGTACCGGCGTCGTCGTCCACACCTTCTGGTGTTCTTTCGTATTTGGAATATATTTGGATTCCAAATTCGCACTCTTGATCTGTTCCCGGAGTTTCTCCAGGGCCGACGCGATCTTACTGATCTCCGGATCATACTGTTCCCGGCGCGCATTCTTCTTGTCCGTGCTCTTGCCTGTATCGTCTGCGGCTGCTGCTGCTGAAACACCTAGTTTGTCGTCCAACAACTGCTGTTGCTTTGTTATTTTCTCCTGGAGATCATTGTTCGTTTCAATGCGCTCCATGATCGCACTGAAGACCGTGGGTGGGATGTTGGAGTTTTGGATATAGACCTTTCCAATCTTCTCCACATCATCCGCCAGAAAGATCGTGGGTCCGTCCGTCAATGTATGCGCGTCACTCGTCGTCAGTTTGATACCACCTGCAGCTTCGAATTTGAGTTCCTGTGTGCTCTTGAGTTCTCGGTGCGCTTCCTGCCATTTGTCGCGATCCATGTGTTTCAGCGATTCCAAGTAATACAGTTTCAATGTTTTCATGGTAATATCCGCGATGCTAGTGAAATACGTGTCAATGTTGTATTCCTCGTCTAATAACTCGTGTTTGGTGACATACTTGATGTATCGGATGATTTCGGAC
>RHAI01000126.1 GCA_010028705.1 bacterium | reverse complement strand
TAATATAATCTTGAATGATCCCAACGATACCCGTGTGCGATTTTACAGCAGTAACAGTAGTCGAGGCCAATCGTTGCATAATCACACAATACCGTTAGCAAGCCGAAAAATCACGGATCAATTCAGTACCCGGTGACTATCACTGCACAATAGCACGTGTCATAAGAGCGTATTAACCTCGATATCTACATCAATTCAATGGGGATATTTTTGGGGGGAACTTTCGGATTATTGCCAACAAAGTCATACGCGAGTTCATCAATATAGACCGACATCAGTTCGTGACAATTCACACCCGATTTTATCGGGATAATTGGATCCACGAACCTCACTAAGTCTTCTAGACTGGCCCCTTTACTTTGCGGGCTCATGGACTGCCAGTAAGAATCGAGAGTTTGGGTCGTTCGCAAAATTAACGAAATCGCGTCCCAATCGGTGTCTGACAACATCAAATTGGATTGAAACCATCGGAAATATGTCGCCAGATTTCGACTCGTATTACGGAGGAACGGGCCAATCGCTTGAGGATCACCGAGGCCCAATTCTAACTCCGGAGTCAGTTCACTCCGAGCCACTACATGGGCCTGAGAAGTGACCAATTTAATTTCATAGGGTTGCAATCCCATTGAATCAAAAGCATCCAAGCTGGGTTGTTGAGGGCTACGGAATCCGCCAAATAATCGCATTACCCTGTTCACCTTAAAGGAGCGACTCGCCCAATCCTGGAAAAACTGCCCGACACTCAGATGACCATTCGTTCGACAGATAACACGATTGGGCCCGTCCCTGAATATCAAGTTTTGATCAAGAAATTTTAAAAACCCATCCAAATCGGGTACAGACTGCAGGCGCTTCCATTCGGACACCAATTGTTTCTGAAGGGCAGTTTCTGAATAGATGTCGCCAGGCTGGAGAAACGAACACATAGACGAGGACCGAACAGACGGTTCAACCGGGGCATTAGAGCTGGAAAGACTTCGCCGAGGATCGCTGGGAGAAATATTCTTAAACGGGTGGGTGGTAACCGATGAGTATGCGGGGTGTTTGGGAGTTTGATTCTGGCGATTATCGGTACTATGGAACGTACTTTGGGCTGACGCAAGATCGGCCTGACCTACTGATACTGTTCTTTTAAAACAATACGATTTAATGTCAAGCCGAAATTTACCCATCAGTGTGCTCCCTAAAAAAAGTTACAGTCCCTATCGATCGCCGCTGACAATTTTTATCAGCCGAGAAATTTTGCAAATCGAACTATTTAGTTATCGAAAAAAATTCGAAAAAAATTTCAAAAATATTATCTACATTACTGATCGCCCGTTACAAGGGTACCTGCTGAACCGGTTGGAGGGCTGACGAAACTCAATCTTTATGATAATATCTGATGTCGTCTACGGGCCCATAGCTCAGTGGTTAGAGCACTCGGCTCATAACCGATTGGTCCTAGGTTCAAATCCTAGTGGGCCCACCATCAAAAATTGAACGCAGAGAAATTTTTGATCCTTTCTCCTTCCCCTCATTCCTTCCCCTTGTTTTAAAATTTCTCCTCGACCAATTTTTGATAAGGATAAGGAAATAGGAAAAGGAGAAAGGAAATACAGATGAGTTTTGAATTCCGTGACACCGATGTCTACAAACTCTCGAAAGTGTTTTACACCGACATCAAGGGAAAACTCAAAGAAGAAGGGGCCGATCGTTTTATAACCGATCAACTACGTCGAGCTTCTCTATCGATTTCTCTTAATATTGCTGAAGGCTATGGTCGGTTTCATAAGGCCGATAAACGCAATTTTTACGTTACTGCTCGGGCATCTGTTTACGAATGTGTTGCGGCTTTGGACATATTGTATGGGGGAAGTATCCCAGAAAGTACATTTAAAACGGCTGAGGAATTGGCTAAGATGTTATCGGGGTTGATTAAGGTATTTAGCGGATAGCGATATTAAAAAAAATTTTGGGGAATGATCGTTAGAAGATCTATTGGATTGGTTTGTTTAATTTATCGTTAGAGATCTTAGCAACTCAAGAAGCTGTTTTATGTTTTTTGACAGGGGGCTGAAAAATTGGATGTCGGTTTTCTCAACCTCAGGAAGAGCTTTCGCCAAGATATTTTTTCCCAATAAAGTTAGAGTTGGAGATTTAATTCGGCAGTCACTGGATTGTGAAATTCGGTTGACTAGTTTCTTTTTTTCAAGTGTACGCAATATTTGGGATGTGGTTGCAACATCCAATTGTGCTTGTTTTGCAACTTGTGCTTGGGTTAATTTAGTGGTTGGTTGAGAGAGGTACTCTAGACATGCAAGCACCACAAATTGCCCATGAGTTAACTTAAACGGCTGCAACGCGGCGTCGATTTTCCGTCTCCATGACATGCTTACTTGCCAAAATAACAACCCTGGACTTTGGGTTGCTTCCCTAAATTGACTTGGGAATATACTGCCCCCAGTTAAGAAATCCCCAAAGGATAGAGAGTCTCTAGGTGGTTATGCAACAGAATTTCTGTAAAAGTGATTTCATAGGGTCGAAAATTTAGGCTGAGAACAACCTCCTTCCAGTGGACCAATCATC
>RHAI01000125.1 GCA_010028705.1 bacterium | reverse complement strand
GCTCCATTACTCACTGCCAATCCACTATTTGACGATGATAGTGTAATAGTTTTCAAAAGGAGGGGTGGCGACAAAGAAACGATATGCAATCCTAAGGTTTTATGAGTTAAAAATATAGTATTACTACCATCAGTGCGAATATTATTAATGGAGTTTCCTAACCCCGAAGTTAAAAACGCTGTCGGTGCTGCGGTGCTAGTAGGGCTAACTGAGGAAGTGTAAATTCCAGGATTAGTGTTGTAATATGAATAAATAGTATTTCCAAGGACATCCAATGCGCCTGGAGTATAGTTCCCATTCCTACTGTAATTAGGATTAGAAGTCGGCCATGGTATTTGAGTAGTGAAATAGTTTCCAAATGTGCTTCTTCCTGAACAATCCAGCGGATTAGACATCTTAATAAATTATAATCGCATTTTAAACCAACGAATAATTACACATTTTCTCATTCAATACACCCCAACCCCCCGTTCAGGGGGGGGGCGTAAATGAGTGAGAAAGGTTCCACAGATAGCGCATTTTGGATGCGAAATGGCATAAAATGGAACATTTCAATTCTTTGGGGTCAGATATCAGTAATGATTTGCAGAACAAAGTGCGTTTCGTAAATCTCACTGGTATAATGCCATCGATATTCCTATAAGCAAATCCATACCATTAAGCAAATAATACAACCCCTCACATAAGCCCCTCATCGTGTATTCCACTAAACAAATAATCCGTCGTCCCACGCTGTTCGTTCTTCTTAACCTGTTTATACACGCTATCGATTTTCTCCACCACATTGACTAAAATCGCCTTATCCGCGACGATTTCCACGTTTGTGGTAATCGGTTCTGACAATAATTCCACGGCCATATAAAGAACGTACCGCCGTTTTTTCGCCACCGCCGTCGTATATTTTACCCGAAAAATATCCAACAACGAACTTAACACACGATTCACAAACGGTTCCGCCCGCGCTTCTCCCGACTCCATTATCGCGTCCCATAGCATCCATACGATATCGCATCGGTATTTCCTATCATCGACATAGTCCCGCGCCTCGCATCGAACCGGCTGTTTTCTCGACCGACACACCACCTCGAATTCGATTACCCATTCTATCCAATAGTAGCACATCGTCATATTTTTGGCCGCCAATTGGTAGGCGAATTCATTCACAGCAATAAACAATTCGCGCGGGTCTTTTGGCCGGAATGCCCCGCACGCATATTCCGTGGAAGGCGCTTTCAGCCGGTCATTTATCTGCGTCATATCGAACTCCTCTTGTCTCTGAATCCTCGCCGCCTCGAAACTCGGTTTTTTAGGCGAGAGGGTCAAATTGCAAATGACTTCGGCGAACAATTTGCGGATTTCAGGGTGATTTCGGAATTCCAATTCATTCGCCAGATGTCCCTCGCTCACTATATTGCGGAACACATTGAATCGGGCGGCGACATAAATAGGCATCTTCGGATTGCCTAAATGGATGTGTTTAGACATGAAATGGAAGATGTTCTCCCACGCGTCTAAATATTGGCCGGCGCATACCAATTCGGCGCACCAGTAGCACGCCTGTTCTATCCGGCCTTGAATCATGTTGCGCAACATCTGATTGCGCACTTCGGTTTTCTTGAATCCGGAAAATGTGATACCTTTGAATTCGGATATGTGTCTCACATCGTCGATATCTGTTGCCCTTACACGAGATTCGATGCTCATCTAGTTCGAAATAAAAATTCGGAGTCGGATAATTAGTCCTATATAATTCGGCGTCGATTCGAGAGGATGAACAAAAGCGCGGTGCGGTTTTCTGTCAGTAAGACCCAGGTTCGCAGATAATGTCCAATTAATATATAAATATGCTAAAACAGGCGGCATACACGGCCGCCCAATCGGTCGCTGGAATATTCACGAAAAGTCTCCAATTAGGCGAAAAAACAGTAGAAGTCGCCAACACAACAGCGAATTTTGTAAATAGCACTGTCGGGTTGGCAGATAAAACAGTAGGTGTCGCCGGCAAATCGACGGATGTTATCAACGAAGCGCAAGACACCGCAATAGACCAACTAAAGAATGTGTCTGACCTTACAAAATCAGCTACCAAATTTAGCACAAAAACCATAGAAACCCTAACTGAGCAGCTCAATGGCGTCAGTGCCACGTCTCAAGAAGGATTAAAACTAGTTACTGCTGCTGGAGCAATATTGAGTGGTGCGTTAATAGAGAATAAACCCGAATTTTCTAAACTAATTGCGTTTCCTGTGAAAATTGCATCTGGTGTGTCGAACACAATTTCCACCTTAGTAAGATTGATATTAATTATCCCATTTGATTCATTTGAAAAAACAATCGATAGACTTAGATTAGCAAGAGAGAAGCGCCTTGCAACTATTCAAACCCAAACAGACAAACAAAACGAGATTGCGGTGTTGAAGCTGGAATTGGAAAAGCTGGAATTGCTCCGAAAATTAAATGAAGCCGCGAATGCAAAACAATCCACGCTCGACAAGATTGTGGAGAACCCCACAGAAAAAATCGGCGATGGTTTAAATGCAGTTCGGGCTGATACAACTGTTGTTGGTAAAATTATTACGGATGAAACCCCGTCGCTTAAAAACTCAATAA
>RHAI01000124.1 GCA_010028705.1 bacterium | reverse complement strand
CACGGATTTACCATTCTCGCCGTTACCAATATACAGATGTAACTTCTGATTCAAATTCACACCGACCAATATAGATGCCAAATGCTGCCACATATATTTTCGCAGTGCCTTGTTCGGGAACAGTTTCTCGAAGAAATCCTCGATTTCCGCGATCGTATTCGCATCACGTGTGCGATCCAGTTTATGGTAATTGATGTTCGTACATTTCGATAGATAATCCTCCGCGCGTCCCATGCGGAAGACCCTGTTTTTAATATCGATGACACCGTTTTTACAGCACAATAGATACGGGTTACTATCCAATAGATCCATGAAATTCACTTCCGGATCAAAGAACATCTCTCTAGCCTCCTTTAATACATGATCCTTGTGTGTGGTATTCGACAGCTTACCAATAATCTCTAGAATCTTATTACTCAGTCCTTCCCAACTCTTCATCTTCTCATCCGTCTGTGACGTGTCGTACAACTGGTTCGAACATTCGTCGCATTTGAGTCTATATCGATCTCTCAACTCCTCCGAGATATGTCGCCGAAGAGATGTTCCACATTCGTCTTCCACCCACCGATGCTTGGAAAACCGATACCACTTATCTGCTTTCAATCCCGCACACGCATAGTTATCCTTATACATCATATGGAGAATCTTCGCAATGTCGGTGTCTCCACAACCGATGTGTTTATCACCCTTCGCCGCACCATTCAGTGTTAAGTGTTTGATCGACAAGTCGATATGATAATCAACACTGTTATCGATTATGCGGCGAAATTCTGCGGGAGCCGCTTCTCTCGCCCAGTAGATTATCGACCGTTTTGTGAGACCCTGACTGTTATTCGTGTCAAAACTCGACCATTTCTCATAGAGATCAGGTATACTATCAAATTGGAAGGTCGGTGACTTGGCACTGAATGCGACCCAAGCGACAAACAGTTTCTTACTGATATTGGAAAGCGCCCATCCGACTTTCATCCACTTCAGATACGAACCATCACCGTAATACTCGATCGGTAGGACCATAACAAGCTCGTATGCCTCTCGTAGATTATACTCATCGGGCTTGAGTGACTCGAGAAATTGGGCCACGAGTGCATCAATATCGGCCTTTGATTTGATACTACTCACAGCAAAGTTAACTGTATTCGTCGGAAGCTGGGGTGCCTGTGCGCGGAAAGCAGTGCGAGTAGAGGATGCGGACGCGCGTCTTTTTTCATGGACCGCGATAAATTCCGCCTTGAAGAAGAATTGCGGATGGCCGGTGTATCGCACGGACAACTTCGGAAAGTCGGCAGCCCAGTTGAATTTCTTCACCGGCACCTTCACCTCCATGAACTCACCATCCGTTGTGTCATACTCGTACTCGTATACGCGAGTGAGAGCATACTTGTCGTGATCCGGCTTCTTGGATCCATAGAGTTGCCAGTTCGTCACACCAGTACTGATACCCTTATCCAGCACATCCTCCCACGTGTTCTTGAGCGGAAGATCACCCCATTCCTCCTGAATCTTTTCTAGTACACGCTCACGGAGTTCGACCTGTGTTATGCGGTCAGCCTGGATTCCGATAATCATGTGGATGCCGTCCTTAGTGATCTGTTTTTCCTCCAGACGATTCACGCTCGGCTTCTCAAATATGTAGACCGGAAACGGGGACTTATCGGCGAACTGCAAGATACCCTTCAAAACTTCTAAATAGAGTTGAATCATACTTACCACATGCTTGTCCTCGTATTGTTTTTCTGTTACCTCATACGCGTAGCGGAAATCAAAATCCACTGCGATGGGACCGCCCGTCTCGCGCTGTTTTTCCGTGAGAAACTCGTCACCATTCTTTGCGACAATGTCTTTATAATAATGGTCTAAGAACGCCGGATACTCATCGTCGGAGATTAAGTATTTACCGCCGGTGATTCTTGTGTTGGTTGGCTGGCGAGGATCGTCCTTGCCTAACCAGTGCGAACCGATAAAATCTTGATAATTTGAGGCGGGCTTCGGTTTAGCTCGTTGACTCATTTTCTTATAGTACTGTGCTATTTTTATATCAGAATCGGAATGATTCAATTTTCTACATTGTCATTGGAACATGCGCCAGCAAAGCATAAACGGTAAGGAAAAACGTGAATAGAAGTGCAAACGACACGTATAGTACGAATAAATTAGGAGGATACACGATATTCATTATACATATTACAATTATGTTATTTCATCTGGATTTACGGATACAGTATTCCGTCGATAGCGGCGATACGCAGTATATATTAACACTCCAAATAATACCATTACGATTGGTATGAGATAGGTCGGTCCATCATGTGTTATACGTTTCATATAACACATGTATACAAGTTAACTTTATATCGTATCTCGTGACATTTTTACAGCAACGGTCATTACCTTACAAATTTGGCGAGTCAAATATGGCGTTAAAAATCGAACCAATGGCATCGTTAGTCGGTTTGTTAAATCCTCCTCCTGCGGCCATGATAACGACTAAACCAAGGGTTACAATTATTATTATTCCACCTACAATAGATACGACAATTACATCTCGCATTATATAGTATATAAACACATTTTTAGAACCCCGGTTCCATCGTTCGATACAATTCCACA
>RHAI01000123.1 GCA_010028705.1 bacterium | reverse complement strand
GCTAAATCCGATGCCGATGCCAATGCCAACGCAAATGCCGACAAGAATACGACTGGCAAAGCGCGCCGAGAAAAACGCGCGCAATCCGAACGCCGTGTGTCGAAACTCACCACTGCAATTTCAACCGCCATCAAAGAAGCGCAGGCGAAGAGCGTCAGTTCTGAATTGGTCCAGCGACGACACGTATTGCTAAAGAAACTCTATTTAGGCAAAATCCCTATTATGGTCCAGTCCGATTTTTGCGTGTTGAATGGGATGACACGCGAGATGCGCCATTCTTTCGGTGAATGCCGCAATGACCCCGGCGGATATTTCATCATCAACGGCAAGGAGAAAACCATCGCCGTGCAAGAGAAATTCGGCGACAATATGCTCTACATCCATAAAGGACGTCCGGCTAAAGACAAGGCCGACCCGGATATCGAAACCGATGACGACTATCTCTACTCCGCCGAAATCCGGTCCGTCAGCGAAAACGTCGCTAAACCCAAACGAACCTTGTCCGTCAAATTGATGGCGCCCACCAAAAAATACACCAACCGCAATCTCGTTGTTTTCATTCCAAATGTGCGCGCGCCCGTTCCTCTCTTCATCCTATTCCGCGCATTGGGCGTCCTCTCCGACAAAGACATCATCTCAATGTGCGTGCTGGATTTAGACAAATACGATTTTATGCTGGATTTATTCGAACCGTCCATCCACGATGCCGGACCAGTCATGCAACAACATATGGCACTCGAATACATCGGCGAACTGACTAAATTCCAAAACGAGAAATACGCACTCGAAATCCTCACAGATTACTTCCTTCCCCACGTCGGCGAAACGAATTATATGGATAAAGCGTATTATTTGGGATATATGGTGTTTCGCCTCTTATGCTCCAGCCAAGGATTGGAACCGACCATTGACCGCGACAATCTCAAATACAAACGCCTCGAACCATTTGGCACACTTTTCAACGACTTATTCCAGGAATACTATTCCGCCCAGCAGAAATTCATTATGCAGGAATTCGACCGGCGCATCAATTTGAATATCTCCACCTACGAACACGATTTGCCCTCTCTCATTTTCAACAATTATCGCGAGATTTTCGGCAACCGACTGACCGACGACGGAATCAAAAAGGCGTTCAAGGGCGGCTGGGGCGGGCAAGCCCATACCAAACGAGTGGGGATTGTGCAAGATTTGAACCGGCTTTCATTCAATGCGACGCTTTGCCACTTACGCAAAATCAACCTGCCTCTCGACTCCAGTTCCAAAATCGTCGGCCCGCGCATCCTACACAACTCGCATTGGGGCTATTTCGACTTTATCGATACGCCCGATGGAGCCAATATCGGATTACACAAAACATTCGCTATGACTGCCTATATGACTCGCGGGTATTCGCGCGAACATATCATCAAATGGATGCGCGAACGTGTCGGTATGCGGTCCATCTCGGATTGCACTCCTCTCGTCCTCTCCACCTTGACTAAAGTATTTGTCAATGGACACTGGGCCGGCGCAATCGACCGGCCGATTGAATGTGTCAGCAAGATGCGCGTGTATCGACGCAACGGACTCATTCCATTGCACACCAGCATCGCATTCAATATCCGCCTAAATACTGTGGAAATCTATACCGACGCTGGACGATTCACACGGCCGATTTTCTATAAAGACGACGTCTCCGGAAAATGGCCGTTCCTCTCGTCGAAAATGATTGCCGGCAAAATCGAATCCGGCGATTTCACTTGGGAGGAATTGGTGTCGGGATTCAACGCCAAATTGGCCGGTTCGAAATTCGCGGTCAATGACGTCAGTATCAAGGACCTAGACGAACTGTATTCCGGAGTCGCTGGTGAGAAAGAACCGACTAAATTGGACCGGTTCCTTAAAGAGAAAGCCGTCATCGAATACATCGACCCCAATGAAACCGAACACTCACTCATCGCGCAAAACTGGAAAGACTGGGAAAACAATGCCGACAAACACGGCCGATATACTCATATGGAAATTCATCACGCATTCTTATTCGGGATTATGTGTAATCAATCCATTTTTGCGGAAACGAATCCGGCGGCGCGTGTCAGTTTTTCGTGCAGTCAAGGCCGCCAAGCGTGCTCCATCTACCATTCCAATTTCCACTGTCGGATGGATAAAACCGCCATTGTCCTAAATTATGGCCAAACACCTCTGTTGAAAACGCGGCTACTCCAACACATCGACCGCGAAGAACATCCTTGCGGCGAAAATGTGATTGTGGCAATTATGTGTTATACCGGGTATAATGTGGAAGACGCGATTTTAGTCAATGAAGGCTCCATCAAACGCGGAATGTTTAACACCACGTATTATACCACTTATACTGAGCGTGAAGAGAGGAAGCGTGGTGGAGGAGGGGAATCCGACAGCATTATTGTCGATAAACGATTCACCAATGTAGAGGCCGAACCGCGTGTGATTGGACTAAAACCCGCCCACGATTACAGCAAACTCGATAGCAATGGACTTATCCGCGAAAACACGCCGGTGGATGACAAAACCATCATCATTGGCTATACATCGAATAGTGCGGTGAAACCGGATGTGCGGGTGGATGCGTCGAAGACGACGAAGAAAGGCCA
>RHAI01000122.1 GCA_010028705.1 bacterium | reverse complement strand
GACATATTTATACTATATCCTCTCGTATTTTATCGGCATAATCTTATGCGGATAAAAAATATAAACCGTGGTCGGCATAGATATTATTTACAAAGATGGAACCCGCGGTGGATGAGAACCAATCGACGGACACGCCGCCGAGGCCGCCTAAAAAAATCCGGCATATCGTGTTGTCCGGCGGCGGCGGAATCGGCCATTCGTTTTACGGCGCGATAAGAAATGCGAATAAAGACGGATTTTGGAATATTGAAGACATTCAAACTATGCACGGGACCTCAATTGGCGCAATATTTATGGTATTTGCTTCTACCGTTCAACACATTGGTTGGGATTCCTACGACGATTTTTTTATAAAGCGGCCGTGGGAATCGGTGTTGGATTTTACGGTTGAGTGCGTCTTTAATTCATATTCGAATACCGGAATGTTCAATCAAAGTCATATTGAAAATGTGTTTTCGCCGGTGATGAAAGCGTTGGATTTGCCGCTAAATATAACCTTGCACGAATTCTACGAATTTACTAAGATTTCGACTCATTTTTACGCAACCGATTTAAAGAGATATGAACTGGTCAATATTTCGCATAAAACACACCCGGAGTGGAAATTGTTGGACGCGGTGTATTGTTCGTGCGCTTTACCGATTCTGTTTGAGCCTTGCAAAATCGGCGACCGTTATTATGCCGACGGCGGAATTTTCTGCAATTATCCCATCGCCCAGTGTGTCGAAATCGCCGAAGACCCGGACGAAATTCTCGGATTTAAAAAACTCGGACCAAAAAACGCGAGCGACGTCGAAACCTACAACAACTTGGGCGATTACTTATTTGATATCCTAGACAAAACCATGCGGACAATTTCAAAGAAAGAAATCGACATAAAACACTGCATTCGGTTTGAGGATGAATTTGCCAGTGTTGCACAGGTTTATAATGCATTAAAAACACGCGAATCGAGAGAATCGAAAGTCAAGTTTGGCGTCGAGATGTGGGACGCATTCAAGACCAGTATAGGGTTTGAACCTACGACGACAACGACAACTCATCCTCTCAACACTCCTTGATTTTTGTTCGTTTTTTCACAACAAAAATCAAATGCATTCCCCTCGCTAATTAATTTTCCGTGCCGACGCTGATGATAAATTTCTCTAGATTCTTCTTTTTTACACTAGCGTCATAATCTACGCGGGTTTCTGTTCCATTTGCCCCTGGGACTAACGCAATGACGGTGGGATATTGTTTGATATCGTGTTTATCCATAGCGACTTTGATTTTCGGGTCGCTGGCGTTGGTGCAGTCGATGTCAATGCAACTGATTTTATAACCATTCACCTGCTTACCATTGTATTCATCTCTAAACATATTCCATTCCGGCATCGCCTTCTTACAATGCGGGCACCAATCCACGTGGAACATATACACCGTAATTATTTTACCATTCGGATTTGCATTCGCCACATCCTCGAATTTTTTTTGTTCTTTCTTCGGCAGATAAATTTGTTTATACACATAAGACGAAATCAATATGACAAGTAAGAGCGCAATCGCCGCATAGGCAAAAGGCAAATAGGATTTAAACCTGGAATATAATAAATTCAAGAATACGGACATAGTCATATATAATATCCTCATACTATTTGTATTTTTCAAACGCAATTCCGTGTTGGAGAAAAAATGCGGTATTATTGTATCCAAATATGGGGGTTCCAACACGCAAAACCCATTCCTCTACGGTTATGGCCGAGCCGCCAGTATATGCCGACGCGGATTTTAATAGCAACGACGGAATGCTGACCGCGGTATGGGGACCCGGAATCTGGCATTATCTACACACCATGAGTTTCAACTATCCGGTCTCTCCCACGCCCGAAGACAAACAGCATTACCGAGATTTTGTGTTGCAATTGCAGTATGTATTGCCTTGTGGGAAATGCCGGAAGAATTTAAGAAAAAATTTCAAGCGTCTTCCTCTCACCATGGATGTTATGGAATCGCGCGATACATTCTCGCTTTACATTTACAAGCTACACGAGGTTGTAAATAAGATGTTGGATAAGAAATCGGGGCTGTCTTACGCCGACGTGCGCGAGAGGTATGAACATTTCCGCGCGCGTTGTGTGCAACCTCTCGACAAATTGAAGTCCTCGGTTGGAACCGCCGCGATTTCGGACAAGCGGACTCGAAAATACAGAGTAAATGCGGGAGCTAAGAGGATAAAGAATACGAAACACAAAAGGCGGACGGAGAAAGGATGCACTGAACCTCTCTACGGAGTAAAGGCGAAATGCGTCATGTCGATTGTCCCACAGACCGACCCTACACAAACCCTTCAGATTGATGGGCGATGTGTAAAGCGCCGGTCTGTGGAACAATCGACGTTTGAATCGTGAATGGAAATGTGGCATCATTATATACCGTGTAATTGCTTAGTGAATAATGGATGATGATATAAGCACCATGAAATATGATTATACCCCGCCGACAAAAAAGGCAAGCAATACACAACCCAAACAAGAATCTTCATCCTCGAAATCGCATTTTGAATCGGAAGAGCGAGAGGCGCAGCAAGTTGGTATAGAGCCAAAAGTGGCGGCGTCGGCGACGAAAGACGTCGAATTCTGGACGGAAAATCCGAATGTGTT
>RHAI01000121.1 GCA_010028705.1 bacterium | reverse complement strand
TACATGTACTTCAACGGATGGTCTTCCATGGCCGATGCGACGTGGATCCCCATGTCGGAGATCCATCGGGCGTGAGGCACAACTTGCCCACCGGTGTAATTACACCACGTTAGACCGGAATTAACCGCACTTTGCAGCAAATTAACCGTAAGGTTCCGGTGAATGTGGATGGCGACTGCAGTGGAATCGGGCCTTTTTTATGGCGTTTGAGGTTTTTTTCGCTGTCAAACTGCACACTGACTATGGTATACCAGCACGTACAGTGTATGAAGGCAATACACCATAAATGTTGAGCGTGCTAGAGAAAATCCCCCAACATGTGGGGAGTGCGTCTCTGTAGTGGTGAATTTTTATCTCATGTTATGGTATAAAACACAGTAAGCCATGGGAGGGGGCTTGATGCAACTAGTTGCCTAGAAAGTTATCGCCAGGGCATAACAGTCAGCTGCTACAATGGCTCGTGGAACAAGTTTCCATTGTAGGTAAACAGTGTAAGTTTCACGGCATGTTGCTTGGAGAAGAAGCATGCATATAACTGGCTAGTCGCGGTCACCGCGGCGACATCCTCAAATTGCGGGAAACCCCTTAGAGCCCTCACTACCAAGCCGCGCCTGTATGGAAAACAGCGCGGTGGCCCCGGATAACATTCGGGGGTACGGTAACAACGTGAGGGATTGGGCGATCCGCAGCGAAGATCCCACCACTCGGCCAATGTGCCTTGCGGGATAACGTTCAGAGACTAAACGGGAATGGGGGGCAGACGGCCCCTTAAGATAGAGTCCAGCCCCTGGCGAGAGCTAGGGGAACACCTGATGGCGCACAGGACATTTACCTCACCGGTAACCCACAAATCACATTTTTTAAGGTTTAATATACACGGCCTTAGTAACTATTAAAAGTAGTTGCTAGTGGTAAGTCTACTCTTACCGCAACACCGTCAAATTGCGAGAACCTCCTAAAGACGCTAAAATACATTAGAAAAAAAAACGGACAAATTATTACATTGTATCAATATAAAACCTGTACTCGATGCAAGTCTGTTGTACCTGTAATGTTAGTAAAGATGTATCCTGCTTTCACAAACAAAAATCTAGAGCATGCGGCATAAGCAAAGTATGCAAAGAATGTAAAAAAATATCTGATGCCAAGTACCGGGAATCACATATTGAAAAAATACGAGAAAAGGACCGTCAATATTACAAAGCAAATGCTGATTCTGTAAAAGAACGTGCTAAACAATGGTATGTTGATAATCCAGAGAGAGCTAAAGAGCAAAGGAAACTCTGGCACGATTCTAATAAAGAAACAGTAGATGCAAACAGGAAAAAATGGATAGAAGAGCATTCTGATGAATACAACGAGTATATGAAAAAATATCAAAGAGATCGATACAGGAATAATATTGATTACAAAATAAAAACTTTATTGAATGCCCGAATAAGGTCTTGTCTTATAAAATCAAAACCAACGTTAGATTTTATAGGCTGTGACTTCATACAATTTCGAGAATGGATTGAATTTCAATTCGATGAGCACATGAACTGGTCAAATATTGGAACCTACTGGCATATTGACCATGTAAAACCGTGTGCATCATTTGACTTTCAAAATGACGAAGATATAAAAGAATGTTTCAAATGGTCAAATCTACGACCACTTGAGAAACGTGAAAATTCGTCAAAAGGAAGTAAAGTCATTCCTACTCTTATATATGAACATGAACAAAAGGTCATTCAATTCCTAAACAAAAACCTAATGTAGTGTACCAAGGTGATACAGAAATGTATTACTGGCGGAGATAGAACTCCGGTATGGTAAAAATCACGCGTATGATAAAAAGGAAACTTTTTTGAAATGGACAATTCGCAGCCAAGTCCTTCAGATCGTTATGCAAGATCTATGGATGCTGTTCAGAGACTAAATGTTGGTGGGCTTGAGAGAACTAGCACTTCTCAATGATGGCTTAAGTTATAGTCCACCCTTAATTGAAAGATTAAGGATTCGTATCGGCTCATTCAAACAACAATGAATGAAAAAGCGTGTATCGCCGATACACCAACTTCTCGATGGAAGCTATCGAGCAGACCTTCAACGGCTCCGTTGACTGGGCGCGCAAGGTGACTTGCACCATCTCCCGCAACGGTGACCTCATCCACCGCATGTACCTCCAAGTGACCCTGCCCGCTGTCTCCGCCGCGTCGATCCCCGCTTTCCGCTGGGTCGACTGGGTCGGACACGCCTTGATCAAGTCCGTCGAGATGGACACGAAGTCAAGGTCAACCTCGAGTTCCGTGACAAGTCCGAGGTCTGCGTGTGCCCCGCCAACAAGTTGTCCTCGGTCCCCTCGATCAAGGCCGGCTCCCTCTATGTTGACTACATCTACCTCGACACTGACGAGCGTCGCCGCTTCGCCCAGGTGTCGCACGAATACTTGATCGAGCAGCTCCAGTTCACTGGTGACGAGTCGATCACCTCGCGCTCCAACAAGATGAAGCTCAACTTCAACCACCCAGTTAAGGAATTGGTGTGGGTTGTTCAAAACGACTCCTTCGTCAACCCCTCGTCGGCTGCCCTCCAGCCCGCCAACGGCGCCTCCTCCGTCGGCAACTACACCGGCCCCCAATGGTTCAACTACACCGACGCCGCCATCTCCGGCGCTTACGGCACCCAGGTCGATGGCGAGAACCCCGTTGCCTCTGCCAAGTTGCAGCTCAACGGCCACGATCGCCA
>RHAI01000013.1 GCA_010028705.1 bacterium | reverse complement strand
ACACTGGCATACGTCGGTGACGGAAACAACGTATGCACGTCCCTAATCGAATTGGCCGCCGCTACCGGAATGAAGATTCACATCGCGTGCCCGGAGGGATATGACCCATCAAGTCCCGGAGAGTCATTGATTTTTAGAAACGTCCACGAGGCCGTCCAAGGCGCCCACATTGTGTATACGGATGTGTGGACGTCGATGGGACAAGAAGACGAAACCCAGCGTCGCCTAGTCGACTTCAGTGAATTTCAAGTGACAGACGCGGTGATGAAATCTGCGAGTTCCGATGCCATTTTTATGCATTGTTTACCGGCGCATCGGGGGGAAGAGGTCTCGCACTCGGTCATGGAATCCTCATCCTCGGTGGTATTTGACCAAGCTGAGAATCGATTACATGGCCAAAAAGCGATATTAACGGCGTTAATGCAAGGAGAACACTAATGGGAAAATTGTGGGGCGGTCGGTTTAAAAAATCTTTGGATACGGATGCCGCCCAATTCAGCTACTCGATCGATGTCGATCGCCAACTGTACACCTATGATATCGCCATAAATGCCGCCCATGCGTTGGCATTACTTGAGGCGGAAATTATTTCCGAAACAGAGTACACGCTAATCGATCGTGCGCTGGCGAAAATTAAATATGAAATGGACCATCGGTTGGATGATATGATTGCGGGTGACGAAGATATTCACAGTTGTATCGAACGGTTATTAATTAACGAATTGGGCGATTTAGGAAAAAAAATTCACACCGGAAAATCGCGAAACGATCAGGTGATCACTGACACTCGGATGGCCGTCAAAGATCATTGCCAAGCGATTATCGCCCAGCTCCAATCATTGCTCCGATCCATTTATGACCAAGCCGAGAAGCATTCGACGCTGATCTTTCCTGGATTTACCCATTTTCAAACCGCACAACCCATTGTTCTTGGGCATCATTTTCTAGCCTATTTTGAACAGTTTCAACGAGATGTCACTCGGTTTCAACACTGTTTCAATTCAGCCGATGTCTGCACTCTGGGCTCGGGTGCCCTTGCCGGAAACAATTATGGACTTAACCGACGCTTAGTCGCCCGTGAATTGGGGTTTTCAAACGTGTCAGCCAATTCGATGGACGCCGTATCTGATCGCGATTTTATGTTGGAATTTTTGTCCGCCTCATCGATTCTGATGACCCATCTCAGCCGTCTGAGCGAGGAACTAGTCCTGTGGAGTTCTCCCCTGATCGGGTTTGTTACAATCGGGGACGAATTTACAACGGGTAGCTCGATAATGCCACAGAAAAAAAATCCGGACATTGCTGAATTAATTCGTGGTAAGACCGGACGAGTCTTATCAAATTTTGTCGGACTGCAAACAACCATTAAGGCACTACCACTCACCTACAACCGTGATCTTCAAGAAGATAAGACCTATTTCTTCGATTCCGCTCGAACAGTAATCGACAGTATAAAGTGCATGGCAAAAATGATTCCAACCTTACAATTCCACGCCGATCAGATTGCCGCATCAATGGAAAAAGGCTATATTCTTGCGACTGATTTCGCAGACTATCTCGTCAAGCAGGGTGTTCCATTTCGAGAATCCCACGAAATCACCGGACAAGTGGTTTTATTTGCAGAATCCCAAAATCGGCAAATTGAATCGTTGACGCTCGAGGAATTTCAACAATTTTCGGAAACGATAAAGGACGATGTATACCAGTACCTCACGCTCGAGGCGGCTGTTGACGCCAAAAACGTCGTGGGTGGTACAGCGCGACAGCAAGTCGCGCAGCAACTGAAACAAATTAAGGAGACATATAAATGGTCGAGCAATCATTAGTTATATTAAAACCAGAGGTACACCGACGGGGCATTTCGGGACGACTGATCAGTCGATTCGAAGATCGCGGAATTACTATTCAGCAAATGAAACTGATCACCATACCGCGGGCCACCGCCGAAGCCCATTACTCTGAGCATCAGGGAAAACCATTTTTTAGCGGTTTGGTGGATTATATTACCTCAGGACCTGTCATCATTATGATTCTCGAAGCCGATAGTGTGATTAGTTTGGTCCGAACGATGGTCGGCGCGACAAATCCTGCGGTCGCGTCCCCTGGTACAATTCGCGGCGATTTCGCAGCCACGATTGCTGAAAACGCAATCCACGCCTCAGATAGTCCTGAATCCGCGAGTCGGGAAATTGCGCTATTTTTCTCCTAAATCGGACTCAGGCTCGAAGGTAGATCGACCACTCAATGCACCATATCCGACATTTTTTTCTAGGGTATAGTTTTTTATTCTTAATGAATAATCCATGGGTGGGGGCCATCGTGTTTGGACTTACCTGGATGAATCCGACGATGGCCGTTGCTGGCACCACCTCGGTCCTGTTTGCAATGGCTCTAAGTTTTTTGTTGTCCCCAAAAGCGGCTCAGAACGGATCTATCATCGGCAATTTGAACGCGTTGTTGGTTGGACTTGCAATCGGATCGCGGTATTCGATGTCAATAGGGGCGCTACTGTTTATTGGAATCGCATCGTCCATCACCGTTCTTCTGACCATGGGACTTGAGATTCTAAATCATCGATCGATGACATTTCCAATTTTAAGTTTACCCTTTGTCGTCACGAGTTCGTTAACATATCTGGCGTCGCCGCGCTTTTCTAATTTGATGCTATATCCTGTAAATTACCTTGTGAGTGCGGATCAATTCGGTTCCCTAGGTGCCAGTGCGATCGCTTTTTTTAAAACCTTGGGGGCCATTATTTTTCTTCCCCATACGCTGGTTGGGATCATTCTCTTTGGAACACTACTCGTGTATTCCCGCATTTTAGCCGCACTGTGTGTTGGCGGATACGGTCTCGGGGTCGCCATCCTGACCCAATTAACCGGTAATTTCAACGGAGTATTACATGATGTTACAAATTTTAATTTTTGCTTGGTCGCCATGGCGATTGGCGGCATATTTTTGCGTCCATCCCATCGGAGCGTCGCCTTAGCGTCGGTTGGGATTGCCATTTCCGCCCTACTCTCATCCGCAGCGGAATCATTTTGGGCCCTGTACGGAATTCCAGCCTTTACGGTTCCCTTTATTATCACCACCGGAATAATCTATGTGATAACTGACACCCATTTTCACCGGGACTTCTGGGATGGACTGTTTTCCTCGCCCGAACACGCGATCGACCGGTACCGAACAGCGTGCCGCCGACTATCTCGGGGTATAACGACCAGCCAATCGAGTGACTGGTTCCCTGCGCCAATATTATTTCCAGTGGCCGCTACTGACGAGTATATCGACACGTCCGGCGCGATTACTCAGGTCAGTACTCAGATATTAGCAGACGGCACAATCTCAATGAGCACCCGCTTGGGCACCTTACATTATCGGGTTGATAGTGGTTGGCTAGTATGTATTGAGTGTTATGGGAACGATCCTTTTTTACTCGCCGTCAGCCTTGCCTGCCCCAAAGCCGTGTTAAGGACTCAAATTGGCACCTCATGGACAGACGTCATCCCGACCTTCAGTTTACCCTCAGTTATTCACCGTCAGATTATTAAAAACTTTGGATGGTTAGTCCCCCCCCAATCGATCGAAACAGTCGGGACTTACACTCAGGTTGAACCTCATGTAATATCGGGAATAATACCCTTTAGTACGTCCAAAATCGCCCAGAGTCGCATTGAGTTTTTGGAGGGTAAGGGAATACGCAGTGTCGAGTTTAACGAAAAAAAATTTTTATTAAGGGTACCCTCATGAATATTCGCCATTCGATTGTCATAGCCATGGTTTATTTCTTATCCAGTTCACTGTACGCATCATCGGTCTCGTTGATCGGCTACGCCATACCAGTATCATCACCAGTTAAACCCGCCAGCACCATAACCGGAATTTATTCCTATATCGGTTTTTCGCCGTATTCGATCGAACTCGAACTGGACAACACCGCGAGTTCAGCCGCTGGAAAGAACCAACAAAATACCCTGCTTATATTCACTGACAATCGATCTCCATACACTCATTGGCGCATCGGAACCAATCAGGTTCAGCCCGAAAATGGGTCGAAGGGCGGCACCTATTTTTTGGGTGTAAAATTTGACCAGCGGGACTATTACTACACGTTAAATGCTGAGATTTCGTCCAACTTCTATGTCGGATTGTATACGCTAGCATCGGGTGAAAAACTAACGGTCTATCAAGTCAGTCCCGAGATTACGAACTATTTCTATTCGGCGTTTTTACCGGGACAAATTGCCGTTACAACCAAAGGATCCTTTCAATCACTATCTCAGAATTTAGGGAATGGCACAGTGCAGGCCTTTGGGGAATTTAGTGTGTCAAATGGATTTGGACCGCTGTATCTCACGGCCAAATCGTTTTTTGGATCATCCCAATACGGCGTATACGAAAATGGATACGTGGTATATAACTCTGCCGATAAATTTCAAGACGGCTATTCCCTAGCGATTCGGTACTCGTTAACCCCGGCATCCAGTATCACAGCGGGGTATCAAGTATTTAATTTTACACCTGACGGTTCAACCTCAAAGTCAACTATTTCACGGCTCTCAATCATGGTCGGAATTAATATTTAGAGCGGTGACCATGACTACAGTTAGCAAAAATCTATTACTCGCGTGGGTCGTAAGTTTAAGCACCCTGAATACGGTCATGGCACTATCGAGTAGCGACATAAACAATGCTTACAACAAATCGTACAAATACGACGTGATGGGAAATGTATCGAACGCCATCAAAGCGTTGTATCCGGTCTATAAAGAATATCCGAAAGGATATGCGGTCAATCTTCGCCTTGCCTATTTATATGGACGGTCTGGGAACTATGCCAATGCATTGGCCAATTACGACACCGCCATCGTTGCAGCGCCTGATGCACTGGAGCCAAAATTAGGCAAAATGTCGATTTATCTGATTCAGGCTCGATACAGCGAGGCCTCCGAATTAGGGAACAAAATTATTGCGATCGATTACTACAATTACTATGGCAATTTAAAACTGGCCTATGCACTGCAAATGGAAAACCATTACGACCTTTCTGAAAAAGTTTTATTGAAAATGCTGGCATTATATCCGAATGATGTATTATATCTCGCCCAGTACGGCGCCCTTCAATATCAACGAAAAAATCTTGATGTCGCGAAGTCCGTGTTAAATGACGTGCTATTATTTGATCCCGAAAACATCACTGCGCAGTCACTGTTAAAACAAATTAAATCCTCCGCAAAGAAAACATAGTGATTTATCCAGTTTTTTCCCTATCCGGTTATCGATTTTTATTATGGGAAACCTTACAAAACCAGTGGAATGTCGACCGGCCGATGCCTGCATCTCCGGAATTCAGACCCCATTCGATATCATACGATGTCGACCTCATTATCGATCATCTCGAGACATTGTCGGCGGTCGAGCAATTTTGGGGCTTCCCAGGACCCGAGATACTCACGGCTCTACGTCACTACGCCACTCAACAAAAATGGCAATTATTTCATCAGTTATTGGATCAATCCGCTCGGTCGGTACGCAGTTCCGATGCATATTTTCGTGAATGGTCACCATTGCGATCCGTCCTTGAGTCGCTCGATCGCCCCAATTTTTTTAATCCATTTTCGCATTCCGACCGCCGGAAACCGATCGTCGATATTCTAATTCTACATCCCTTCGCCAATGACTACTCGTCCATGTATCGGAATGCATTAGCCGGCCTGGTGTCAGATAAGGATGAGTTTTTGTACCACCTTGTGTTTGTGGACAATGCGACGGATGGATTCGCCGCGATGTTATCGAACCCTAATATTATCCATTTCAGGATCTCCATTTTGCCATATTAAATGGGATTCGAAATCGATTTTCCACTCCGTTCTTTCACGCGCTGTTATCCTATAGTCAAAAACCAAAAGATGTATTCCATGCGCTGCCGATATCCCAAGGAAAATCGGTAAAAGATTCCATATGGATTTCCGACTTGTATTCGTTTTATGGAAAAAACGTATTTATGGCCGAAACATCCTCCACTCAGGGCGGATTGGACTCCTTACTGGACCCAAAAGGAGCGATCAAACAGGCCCAGGATAAAGCGGCGATATCGTTTGGTTCCGACCATACGTTCTTTGTCACTAACGGAACATCTACTGCCAATAAAATTGTCATGCAAGCGACCCTGAACCCTGGGGACATCGTACTGGTGGCGTCAGACTGCCATAAGTCAATTCCTTATTCGATTGTCTTAGCCGGAGCGTTTCCGATTTTCTTTGAAAACACGACCTTCCCAGAACACGACCTCGTCGGCCCAGTCGAATTGGACCACATGATTGCCACGTTAATGGATCTCAAAAAATCTGGAGATCTTCATCGCGTAAAGCTCATTGTTCTGACTCATTGTACATTCGATGGCGTTCTGTATGACGTTAAGAAGGTAATGACATCGTTACTAGCGATAAAATCTGATCTAATATTTCATTGGGACGAAGCCTGGTTTGCCACCGGCTATTTTGACCCGACATTGCGGTCCCGGTGTGCCGCGGCGGCGGCTACCGAATTGCGCAAACAATTGATTGGGACCTCGACCCAGGTTCGAGTGTACATCACACAATCGACGCATAAAACATTGTCGTCGTTTCGCCAGGGATCCATGGTTCATGTCATCGATGATGATTACAATCCAACCCGATTTGTTGACGCCTATCGAATGCATTCCACGACATCCCCGAATTATCAAATCATTGCATCCCTTGATGTGTGTCGCCGTCAGATGGATCTCGAGGGATTTCGACTGGTTAACCAGAGTATTAACCTGGGGTTATTGTTACGTCATTCGATTCGCCACAACCCGACGCTATCCCAGTACTTTTCGGTTGTCGATTTTGGATATGACACGCCTGATCTCGATATTCCAATATATCCAGAAATTCTAAACCGGTGGCATGAAAAACCGTTTACAGTATTACCCTCTCGGGTCACGTTGAATATCAAAAAAACCGGCATGGATGGCAGTAGTTTCAGACAATTATTGATATCGACCTACGACATTCAAGTCAACAAAACATCCGCCCATACCGTATTATTCATCATCACAATTGGGGCCACTGAGGCCAGTGTCAACCACCTGTTATCGGCACTTCTTGATATTGCCAATCGTCTATCATCACCGCCACGAACATCGTTTCACGATTCACAAAAAACCCCGATCACCCGCCATATTCATCGGGCATTTCGACCATCCTTCGCTAAAGAAAACAATCGCCTGTGCGACCTTCGTACGGCCTATTATTCGGGTATGGACAATGCGAAGGTCACTCACGTCACACTATCAACGGAGCTTATCGACGCGTTACACTCGGGAATCACCTATGTATCCGCTGGGTTTGTGACTCCCTATCCGCCCGGATTTCCAGTACTGATCCCGGGTCAAATAATTACCTCAGAATTAGCCACCTATCTTGCCCAATCCAAGATAAAAGAAATACACGGTTATCACTCCGAGACTGGATTAGCGGTCTTCCGAGAGTCCTATATTGAATCAATTCAGGAGACAATTAATGACGATTGATCGGACACAGTACGCACCCTTGGTTCAATTTTTTCGGGAGAACAGACGGCCATACTATTTTGTAAGCCCCACTAATTTTAATTTATTAGGGATTGAAGACTGGGTCTCACATTGGACCCACATTAATTTTATCGATGTATTCGACGGGAAAAACCCGACAATTTTTGTTCCGAATCGTCTTGATTCTCCCGTATTCGAATCAATGGAGGATTTAAATCAATATTTACTTGAAGGATTGGATGTGTCGCGCCGAATCATCGCCGAACGTCAAACGAGTGACCAAAGCTACGTCATGTTTTTATTTTTTAATCCAGCGCTTGAATCCGTGTGTAACGAGCTTGGATTACGACCGATTCTTAATCCCCATCAATTAGTGCATCACATCGACAGTAAAATCGAAACCACCAAATTAGGCGATTCGGTCGGTGTTGCCAGCGTACCCAATATTATGACCACCGCCCAGCCATATGAGGCGCTGTGTGAGATTGCACTACACGCAGGACTGGGATCCAACTGGGTCATACAACTCCCCTATGGAGACTCCGGTAAAACAACATTTTTTATTTCGTCACAAGAGGATTATGAAACGCACCGCTCCGAACTCGAAGACGGAACACCCATAAAATTAATGAAACAAATCCGATGTGTTGGAACAGCTATTGAAGGCGTAGCCACCCGCTGGGGAACATTTGTCGGCCCATTGATGGGAGAACTCATTGGTGAACCCTCGCTGACTCCGTACCCAGGTGGTTGGTGTGGCAATGACATCAACCCAAATTCATTCTCGTCGACTCTCCGGCTATCCGCGCAGTCGATGACGATTAAGCTGGGTCAAGCACTTTACGAAAAAGGTTACCGTGGATATTTTGAAGTTGATTACCTATTGGACCTGGATTCCGATCAATTATACCTTGGCGAATTAAATCCTAGGATATCAGGGGTAACTGCGTTAACGAGTCTATCGCGAGTCTGCCAAGAACACGCGCCACTGTTCCTTTTCCACCTGGCCGAGTTTTCAAATTATTCCGGTGCATTGAATCCGGACGAATTTAATCGATCTAGTGTCACCATCGCCGCTGACGAATATTCAGGGCAATTTATTATTAAATATACAGAGGATAGCATCCAAAAAATGGCAGATTCCCCCCCAAGCGGAATCTATCGATTCGATAATGGCCAATTATTTTGGGTACGAGACGCCACCCATCCGGGAACGATAACCACCAACGAAGTATTTTTGTTTCGAATTATTTCAACCGACGACTACGTCTATCATGGAGCCGACCTTGCGATATGTTTTTTTCGCCGACCAATACTAAACGAACGTTATGGCCTCGACGAAATAACTCGAGACCTAATCAGCACGGTGCGAGCGTTATTCGTTACCCGGTTATTAACCCAAGACGAGCAACAGGTAGTGGATCGATATAACAATCCTGGGTTTACACTTAAAGGATCGATGGATGAATAGAGGTATTCAAAAACATTTCCGGTTTATTGCCGAACAATCCCCAGGCGCCTTATGGACAAATTTTTACAACGACCATGCCGCAGGCTATAGAAAATGGTTTCTGAAGGAAGGGGAATTTAATCGACCGAGCTACCTTCAATGTCGGAAAGCACTCAACCTACATATGCCCGAATTAGTCCCGCTATGGGAACAGCTCTTCCATTTAGCCGGGGGAGGCGACTTAGACGCGCGTCTACTGTCATTATACTGCCCAACCCCCTATGTATCCGGGTGTTCACAAGCCGTGTGGTTGCGGTATTCCCCGATCTTAGTACGAAATTATGATTACGACCCCAATTTATGTGAAGCGCGGATTTTGCGATCCAAATGGTTCAGTGATGTCATTGCGACCACTGATTGCCTATGGGGTGTCTTGGATGGAATGAACGAATACGGATTGTCGGTATCGTTATCGTTTGGCGGAAAAGAAGAAACCGGCGAGGGATTCGGAATCCCAATTATTTTGAGGTACATACTTGAATTCTGCAAAACTACATCGGAGGCTGTCGATGTACTAAAGCGAATTCCAACTCACATGGCCTATAATGTCACGGTACTGGATGCATACTCCGATGTCACCACTGTAGAAGTGGGCCCCTCGTCTCCCCCGGTCATTTCGCGTAAACCGATGGCCGTGAACCAACAAGGTAATTTTGAACTGACCAATTACACACTATTTTCAAAATCTTACGAACGAAAACAAGCCTTGATCGATATTCTTCACGACCCGTTAACCACCATCGAATCATTCATAAACGCTTTCGAGTATGCCCCTTTATTTGCATCAAATTATGACAGTGGCTTTGGAACCCTCTACACCGCAATTTACAATCCATCGTTACGAGCAATGGAATATCGGTGGCCGTACCACACCCGGGTAACCCAGTCCTTTCAATGGTTCGAACCGACAGATATCTGGGTCAGCTATTAAATCTATTTGTTTAAATAAAAAAATAAAAGGGAACTGCCCACTGGGATAAATAGCTAATTACCGTTGAGGCCGGGACGATCGGGGGGATCGAAATGGTTAGGAAATTGGTATTTATAGTGTTAATAATCATTTACGGCACTCCCGCATTTGCCGGACTCGGCATGCGCTCAAATTCCCGTAGCAGCGGCATTTCACCTGTAAAACGATTGTATTCGTCAGGTAGCGGTGCGCTTGCAATGATTGATTTTTCAGTGAAGGCCGTCTCGCCGATATCGGCGAGCACCAATTCAAGTGTTCTGGCCGTCACCCAAAATGTCAGCAGTCCACTCGCCGCAGCTAGCTCTATAAAACTAAAAAAAGCACCGTTAAATTATCCCAACCCGTTTAGAAAATCCGATGGAACCACGATATATTACAGTTTAGACGGATCGTTCGATCTGGATGTCTTATTATTCGACATGCTCGGCAACCAAATATCGAAATTATCATTAACGGCGGGACAACGTGGCGCGCTTCAAGGCCCAAACAAACTATCTCTGAGCGATTTTGGAATCAGCGGAACTGATCTAGCCGCCGGGGTTTATTTTTACCTTTTCATGAATAATGGAGTGGTATTGGGTAAAGGAAAAATGGCGGTAATTCCATAACGAAATCCGGATGACGAAGAGAATAGCATCGTTATATTCGTGGACTTTGAATACGAAAAATGGCTAAGTTCTAGTTAATTCGAGTGAAATACGGCAGGCGGTGCCACAAACCGTTGAGAATTTTGACCAAGGCATAACACCTGGGGCCGCCGTTTTTCAGTGATCCAGGGCCTGGGTCAGCCGGGTCTAATTAGTCCTCGCCTACCCTTATTCTCCTGCCGAGAACGACAATCCAACACCGAGATTGAACGATTCAGACGACTTCAGATCCTTCTTGGCATTGACCACCAAGCCCAAGTGATTATCAAATCGATATCGAGCCCTCGCATTTAGTTCCGGATGATCAATATTTTCAACATCTACAGACACTTTGGCTCGGCTTATTGGGTGATAATCCATTCCAATCGCAAGTTGAGAGTTGTGAAATCCAACCCGGGTCGCGGCGGGGCCAAAATTCGTACCAAATTGAGCCGTTAGACCCGGACCCTGACTGCCTTTTGACCCAGCCATCCCCGCCCGAAAAAATTGGGTACCAATTCGGGTATCCACATATCCCTGATAGGATGCCAAATCCGTCGTCTGTGACACAGGTACCACCTCCCCTTCCCCACCAAACGACAGTCCTTTTCGAGGCGACATGCCGGCAGATCCATACTCCAGGCCAGAACCGAACACATCACGTAAACCAGAACTAATACTGTGTGCATTATCTAGGGTCATCGTAAGCTTCCCCACATTATCACTCGTTACTACCGATTTAGAGATAACCTGTAAGAGAAGATTAAGTTGCTCCGTCATTTGATAAATATTTCGAATCGCCGCTTTGGATGATTCTGCCACCTCCCCGTCCCGCAATAGTAGATCGGCGTTACGTCGAACAACCAAAGTTGTTTGGGTTAAATTATCAATGATTTGAGGCAATGACCCCCGCCCGTTAGTTCCGGACAATGCCCCGGACAGAACCGCCAAGTCACGGGTAATTTTGTCCACCGATACGATTATATTTTTAAAGGACCCTAACATTTCCGGCTGAACCAGTAGATCTTTGTACGCGTTTAGTAATTCCTTCGTTTCCTGCAAATTTTGGGCTCCGAGCTCCACAAATTCAGCCAGTCCAGCGGATACCGTTCCCTGCAGGGTATCACCGTCTTGAATCATTTCATCGACTTCAGCATTGGGAATAATGTTTAAAAACTTTTCACCAATTAATCCATCAAAGTAAATTTTAACGACGGAATTTCGTGGTATTTTTATCCCTGATTCAACACGAAAATGCACTCGAACCGCTTTTGGCGTGGGTTCGATTTCAAACACTTTACCGACCGTTGATCCTCGATAGCGGACATCGGCGCCATTCACCAAACCGTTGACCGATGAAAATTCACCAACAACTTCGTAGCCATTCAACCGATAAAACACGCCACTTTTCCAAATTAATAATCCCGCCAAGATTATCAACATGAAAAACGACGCGATTCCCACTTTTACTGCATTACGATCAACCATTGTCGTCCAATCCTCCATTAATAAACGTCGTATAAATATTTCCTGCTGTTTGAATTGATTCAGGCGTTTCAGGAGGCAACAGCTGGCCATCCCGCATCATATAAATTTTATCTGCCGTCCGCAATATTGTTGAAATTTGATGGGTTACAACAACCGAGGTGACATGTAATTGATCGTTTAACTTAACGATTAAATTTTCGATATTGGTAGACAGAATGGGATCCAGACCCGTCGTTGGCTCGTCGTATAACATAATCTGTGGGGAACGCGCCAATGCACGCGCTAAGCCAATCCGTTTTCGTTGGCCACCAGATAATTCGGCCGGATCTTTGAAGTGGGAGTCTCCCATTTCGACCATATCGAGCTTTTCATCCACTATCGATCGTATGAGTTGACTATCGTTAACTCCACTTTCCACGAGAGGAAATGCGACGTTTTCGGAGACAGTTAACGAGTCAAAAAGTGCCGCAGACTGAAATAGCATACCGATGCGATCACGGACTTTTTTCAATTCAACAGGTGCCATGGTTGTGATATCCGCACCATCGACACAAATGGACCCTGAATCCGGACGATGGAGGCCCATAATCAGGCGCAGCAAGGTGCTTTTTCCGCACCCCGACGGTCCGATAATGGCGATTTTATCGCCGGTATTGATGGTCAGAGATAGGCCACGAATTACCGGTTTATCATCATAGGTTTTCCAAATGTCTTTTATCTCAATCATTTTAAAATAGGGAACTTGACAGAAAATAATTCACGACAAAAATAACGACTAACGACACGACAACCGCTCGAATAGTTACCTGCCCAACCCCCTTGGCACCTGATTTGGCGCCCAACCCCATATACGAGCTAATAATTGCGATCAAGCCTCCAAAAAAACAGCCCTTTAACAATCCGCCCATAATATCACTCACTCGAAGCATCGAGCGCGCCGAATCAAAATACAAATACGGGTTGATCCGGCCAATCCCCACCGAAATACCAAATCCGGCAAAAAACCCAACCACATCCGCAATTCCAACCAATAGTGGTAACATTACCGTCAAGGCAATCAGGCGAGGCACGACAAGATACCGGATGGGATCTTGTGACATCGATTCTAATGCCTCAACCTGCTCGGTCACTTTCATTGTGCCTAATTCGGCGGCAATCGCCGCACCGACACGACCCGATACAACAACGCCAGTCATCAAGGGCCCGAGTTCACGCCAGAAGGCTAACCCAACCACTCCACCGATCATTTTCCCTGCCCCAAATTTAAGAAACTCCCGAACCACCTGCAGCGTAAACGCCATCCCCACAAATAACGCCGTCACCACCGTAATAGATATCGAGTCCGTTCCAAGCCGCTTCATCTGATCAACGGTTTGACGCCAATGAATCGGTTGAGTAATCAGAACGTATAGGGTTTTACCAAAAAACGACGTAATCTTGCCCAATTCCTCAAAAAACTGAATGATACTATTCCCTAAAAAAAAGGCCATTCGTTTCATGGTTAGCGTGATACCTTTTGTATTTGCGCTAATACCGGCCAAATTCGACCTTTACCAAAGGCAACTCGAGACACTTTAATTCCAAACGGCGCTTGCCGCCGTTTAAATTCATTGTGATGAAATCTGGCAATAATCGAATTCACCAGCTCCGGTGACCCAACGGTTTGAATAATGTCCGATAATGGACGTTTATCATCGATATACATTTTCAGAATCGTATCCAAGAGATCATATGGAGGAAGTGACTCTTGATCGGTTTGGTTGGGGCGCAGCTCAGCAGAAGGCGAACGCGAAATGGTATACTCGGGGATGCCCCCCCCATGCCCATTAATCCAGTTTGCCAGCGCAAATACATCCGTCTTGTATACGTCCGCCAATGGGGCAAAGGCTCCAATCAAATCACCGTAAAGGGTGCAATAGCCCATCGATAATTCACTTTTATTTCCCGTCGATACCACTAAGGCATTTGATTCATTCGCCACCGCCATCGCAATGGTCCCTCGAATGCGACTCTGAATATTTTCCATCGCAAGCGAATGATCGGTCTGAGCCCAATGCAATTCCGCCAAATAGGACTGATAAATCCTCGAGATAGGATAGTCCACGGAGTGAATTCCCAAGGCCTCGGCCAACTGTTTGGCATCTCGTTTGCTTTCGTCCGATGTATAGTCACTCGGCATCATAAGACCGATCACATTGGACGCACCGATGGCCCTGACCGCCAAACTGGCCACGACGGCGGAATCAATCCCGCCACTCAGTCCAATCACGATTTTTTTAAAGCCTGATTTATGCAAATAGCCGGATATCATGGTTTCGATGGCCTGCGCTAATTGGGATAACCGGTCAGGAACCGTTAACGATACCTCTGACGCATTTAACGATGCGACAAAGCACCCCTGTCCGAATTCTGGTGCCTGCCAAAGCAAGTCTCCTCGGGAGTTATACACTACACTGGACCCGGCATAAACCAACCCGTCCTGAGCGCCCACTTGATTCACCATGACGATTGGGCACTGAAGTCGTCGCGCTACACCCGTTAATACATGATGCCGTCGGTAAGTTTTATCCACCTCAAACGGAGAGGCCGTTGGGATGACGACCAGTTCAGGGCGTTGGTGTATCAACTGGGAAATTGGATTCACCGAATAGTCATTGGGGTAGACGTCAGCCCACGAATCTTCGCAAATTAACGCGGCAACTCGCCGTCCACGCCATACCACAACTTGGGCCTCATCACCCGGGATAAACAGCCGAGGATCATTAAATACATCGTAGAATGGGAGCAATTGTTTATCCCACCGGTGATGAATTACACCATCCGAAATTAAAAATGCTGAATTATAAAAACGACGACCCGGCCCCCTCCATGGCGCGCCGACAACAATACCAACGGACGATGTTTCCGTCGCTCGACGAATGATGTCCAATGCGGCGTCAACCCGGCCCATAAGATCGGGGCTAAAGATCAGGTCATCCGGAGGGTACCCAACTAAAAATAATTCGGGGGTCACAATTAGTTCACCACCCGACTCTTCACAGTCACCGAGGGACTCCAGAAGCAATTGAGTGTTGAATTCAACTGCACCGACTAAAGGATCAAATTGTGCAATGCCAATATTCACGGTTACCGACCTGGAACAAGATTGTAATCTAAATTTTCATCCGTTGCTTGATCTAAAATCTCTGCTCCATCTGGAAGCGGCATCTTCACGTTTTTATCTGAATAAAAGCGAATACTGTCAATTTTTAAATTCACTTTGCCTTTACGATTTTTTGAATTCACCAGGATCTGCATTTGGACCAACCCCCCACTCCCGCTGACGCGATCGGGATCCCATTTATCATTTCCGATTCCAGGATTATTGTCATAAAACATTGTCAACGGAATCGTCACCTTTTTCCATCCGTACCAGTCAACATCGATGTCGTATACAAATCGATCGTCGAAGGCTACTTCCCCGGCCGTAAATCCGCTGGGTTCGATCACATAATTTCGATTGTCGTCGTCATACAATTCGATGTGAAGGCGCCCTGATTCAGAGCCAGTGCCAAAGACAACCATTTCGAGGCTATTGTACAACGTGCCATCAAGACATAAATACGTGCCAACCCCCCCGACAAAATAATGGGAGGTCGACCCTTCAAGTCGTAGGGCCTGTCGGCCAACATAGGCAGGTTCTGACGGGTCCGAATTCGGTGCAACGATGGCTTTGAGGTTGCCAAATTGCCACCAAGTTGGATTAGACGCTAATTCACCATCTTTAAAATCGTCCACCACATAGTTTCGGCTCACATTCAAGTTCGATGAGGTCTTAATCTCGCTGTTCGGAGAAACCCGATACCCACGCCCTTTGGCCTCGAGGCCGGTCGAAACAAACGCCATGAGTATCGCGATTAACACACAGTAATTTCGGAACATAGGCCTCATCCTAACACGTTGCCGGCTTAAACCGAAGGGCTCCATCCCGATGATCGGCATACCATTGGGCCGTCAGCTGGATTTGGGGACACGGATCCATGGTCATCAAACTCAAAACACGTTCAATTCGGTCGGCACTTGGCTCGATTGACAACCTGGAGAACGCGTCTAAAATCGTTACATTCTGAATCGCGATATGGTAGTCACGTAGTTGGTTCGAAATATGGAACATGTGATGGTTCCAATACATCAAATGGCATGGAATCTGAGATCGAACAAAATCGCTCATTGTTTGTATTCGTGCTGCAAACCGACACAATTCGGTGTCTACATTAGAATTCACCTTTCGAAGTTCTGGGAATACACGATTGCGAATTCGATTTCTTGAGTAATCATTATTGGAATTGGTTGAATCAACAACATACCCCACTCCCTGCCGTTTGCAGTAATTTTCTAGCTCATGCTTTGTAAACTGAATCAATGGGCGAACAATCGGAATTCCAGTGCGTTCGCTGAATAATGAGATACCTGACAACCCCGCACCCGATCCGCGTACAATTTTGAGCAACACCGTTTCAGCTGAATCGTTTAAATGGTGGGCGGTCATAATCGCATTGGCCTGATTGAGGCGAGCTAAATGGGTGAGCATTCGATAGCGCCATCGGCGACCTGCAGCCTCTATGCCGTCTTTAGACCGACGTACGTCGGCACGAACAGGTAATTTTCGAACCACAAGGCGCACCGATTCATTATCACAAAAGGTTTG
The DNA here is from genome assembly GCA_010028705.1 of bacterium. Taxonomy (GTDB): domain Bacteria; phylum Margulisbacteria; class Marinamargulisbacteria; order SXXA01; family SXXA01; genus RHAI01. The sequence goes on along the minus strand of RHAI01000013.1, from coordinate 17,661 downwards.
AATGGTCTGAATATCCCTTAACCGTTCTGAGAGGGCGCGGATACCATGGTCAAAATAGACAGCCAGTACTTTACCGCGTGTTGATGCCACTACCGCAGACAACAAGGCCATACTATCGGGCCCACCTGACACCGAGACGATGATCATAGGATTACATTTCTTCAGGAGCGCTGATTCCCAACAACGACAAACCAGCCGATAAAATCTGTCGCGCCTGATTTAAAATATGCAGCCGCTGGTGTTTTAGCCCATCGCCCGATTTCAGGATGGGGGACTGTTCGTACATGGTGTGCACTCGGCGGGCTAACTCGACCAAATAATGCACGATACGATGAGGCGCCAGATGGTCGGCGGCGTTGTGCACCTCATCGGAAAACTGTAACCCCCAACTGATCACATCGCGCTCAGCGGAATTAATCGAAATCAACTCAACCGGCAACGCCTCATGGATCCCTAGTTTGCGAAAAATAGAGCAAATTCGAGCGTGCGCATACTGAACGTAATATACTGGGTTGTCTGAACTTTGTTTTTTTGCAAGAGCCAAATCAAATTCAATCGTCGAATCCGCGCTTTTCATCGCTAGAAAAAAACGGGTGGCATCTCGCCCTATTTCTTCAATAATTTCGTCTAAAGTCACTAACTCTCCAGTTCGTTTTGACATTCGGACGGGTTCCCCGTCTTTGAGGAGGGACACTAACTGACCGATGATAATATCAAAATCAATCGTCGCCCCCTGATTGAGCACGGCAACTGCCGCACGAACCCGGGCAACATATCCATGATGATCCGCGCCCCAAATATTGATCAACCGATTACCGCATCGCGCTAATTTGTCGGCATGATATGCGATATCAACCGCAAAATAGGTAAGCGCACCATCCGACTTAATGAGTACTCGATCCTTGTCGTCACCAAAATCGGTGGTTCGGAACCAAACCGCGCCCTCAGAATCGTACACCACTCCGGCCCGTCTAAGGTCTTGAATCACCTCGTGAACCTTGCCGGACTCGTGCAGCGTTTTTTCAGAAAACCATTGATCAAATGTGGTCCCCATTGATTCGAGAACATCCGATTGGGACTGACGCATCGCCTCGACGGGATCATCGACTGACGCCGTGGTCGTGGCCAACATTCTCACGTAGTCTCCATGATATCCATTGTCTGGAATCGGTTGTCCGGAAGCCACGGCCGCCACGCTTGCCCGGAATAATGCGATTTGATTTCCAGCATCGTTTACATAAAATTCGGACTGCACGTCATGTCCAACCGCTTTCAGAATGTTGGCAAGACAACTCCCGATCACGGCCCACCGTCCATGACCGATGTGCAACGGCCCAGTCGGATTGGCGGATACAAATTCCAGCAACATTTTTTCAGGGACGGTAACCGGAGGTATTTCCGCACTATGTGAATGGATCCATTTTTCAAACAAGAACGAATCATCTAACTTAAAGTTTATAAACCCGCCAACCCACGACACATTAACGCCTGGAATGTCCAATTTTGAACCGAATTCAGCGGCGATAACCGCTGGTGATTTTCGCAATAGTTTAGCCAATCCAAACGCAATATTGGACGAAAAATCGCCGTAGCTTTCCGTTTTAGGAACACCAATATCAACTGATGGAAACTCCCCATCGAACTCTTTTGACAGCCGGTCGTGGACTGTTTTGGCCAACCAATTACGAATCATTATTTTTCTCCCTTTAATCGTTGTGATATTACTGGCATTTTGGCCACCAAAGCCAAGAGTTCCGCTCGAGAAATAACCGAATTTGGAGAGTAATACCCAGCGCTTATCCACTTCTCAGCGATAGCACGTTCAACATAAGGGGTATACCACGCATTTCGATTGGAATCTTTCCCCGTACCATTGTCAACGGGCGGTTCAGGCTGATACCCCGACAAGCGCTGCAATATGACTAGGGCCTCGATCCGGGTCAAATTCCGAGCCAACTGCAGGCGCCCAGCCCGATTACCGTTAATAACGCTCGCCGCAACCAACTGGTTGATGGACACAGAGCGCCCATTCTCTGACAACACGTCAGGCAATCGGCGATTACCCGTTGACGTACCATCAGGAATGCCAAATATATCAACAGCGAAGGTTAAAAAATCACCTTTCGACATCGGAGATTTGGGGTAAAAATTGCCGGTGGGTTTACCCTCTGGAACCGGCCAGTGGTCGAGTAACCGTAGTGAAAGCATCCTCTGCGCCGTTCCCTCGATCCAATGGCCTTTGATATCCAAAAACAACGACATGGGACTCCCAGTAACTGTCAATTCATCGGCAACTGGGTCGTTGATCCGGTGAGTGGATTGGTTCGCGCTAACGAGCTGGGACGATTGGGACGGCGAATCCGCGACGAGATATGAATGAACTTTGGGTTCCGGGGCCGTGAGCGTCAGGTCGCTAATGGGCCGAGTTGACGGAGACACTGGCGTCGTCGGCGTCGCTATCGATGCCCGTGAATCTGGCAGTCGAATATCGCTAATCGGTTGATCACCGGACATGCGTGACACTATGGATTTCCCTGGGATGTTTACAGATTTTGCGGCGATCGTTGTCGCCATTGATTTAGTTTTATGATCAACGATGGCAAACAAGTGTTTCTTTAAGGCCGCCCGATCAGAGTCCGAATCCTTTAATGACCCGGCCCCGAGTTGATACAACAATTCGTACTGAGGCAAGCGGCGAATACCGAGACCCACCGTCGCCAAACTTACCGACGCCGTCGGCGATTTAAGCTGCGAGGCATTCAAAAATCCAGCCCGTTGGGCCGAATTTAAATATCGCCACACCCACTTCGGTATCGATACCTTTTTGGGCAATGGGACTTCCAGGAGCGGCTGACGGGTCACTTTAACCATGGCAACCGCGTACTCAACAACGGATAAGTCGCTGTCGCCACGAAAGTCGTTGTCGGGAAAGGCGTCCATAAACCCCGCATTTACCACCCAGTCGACTGCCCCCCCTACCACTGGAGGGTCGAGATCGACATTTAACGGCCGGGTTATTATCCGGCGATTGGCGCCTGACACCACCACTTTCGACAGGTAGTCGGCAAATTCCCCCCGTGAAATCGACGATGACAGGGACCGAGTTGAAATATCTCCGGCTAATTTTAGATTAACCACGACCTCAGGATCCCAATCCAATGCCCCCTTCGATGGCGCAGCTGAATAGCGATATCCATGCCGCTTAATTGTTACGATATGCTTTCCATCAGCCAGCTCAAACGTGATAAACGTTGATTGAAGCCCAGGCTCACATGGAATTTCCGCAAAAAACCGGCCATCCTTTCGCAAGGGCACGAATTTACCATTGACGTATACCGGAGTTAATAGGCGATTGATCCCTTTAACAATCAGTCTATTCTGACTTGTCACCCAATTTGTCGACGGCGAATAGAGTGTAAATTTATCGCCCAACGACCCGTCTAATGTTTCAACTACAACCCCAGAGATCGGGCTCGGAGAACCGAACGGGCCGGTTGACTGAGCGCCGCACGGAGAGGCGAAGTTTAAACCGATCAGGAACACGCCCAACAGTATTTGACGACAAACGGAGTTCATTAATCGATAGGATAACAACACAAACCTTAAAGCAACGTTAAATTGGATTTTAAGAAGATTTTTTTAAAAATGGTGCCGAGAGGCGGAATCGAACCACCGACACGAGGATTTTCAGTCCTCTGCTCTACCGACTGAGCTATCTCGGCTAACGGGGACGCAAGCGTAACAGACATTAACCTGAGCAACAAGATTAATTCACTTGGCGATTATAATGGAGCCGACGATCGGAATCGAACCAACGACCTACTGATTACAAGTCAGTTGCTCTACCTGCTGAGCTACGTCGGCACCTGGATTCGATAGTAGTAAAAAGTGAGCCGCCTGTCCAGAAACCAAAATTAGCTCGCTATTTACAATTAGTCTAAAGTCAATTACCATCCCGGTACCAGTGATTTACGGGTGGATCACCCGCTTGTCTTTGGAAATTTTGGTCTAGAGGTGTTTGATGAAGTTATTTGTCGGAAACTTGCCGTTTTCCGCATCAGAAGAGGAATTAAAAGCTGCATTCGTGGATTTTGGTGCAGTTGATACAGTAAAAATTATCATCGATAAATTTTCTGGTCGTTCACGAGGTTTCGGTTTTGTAGAAATGCCAAATGATGGCGAAGCTCAAACTGCAATCACACAGTTACACGATCGTGATTTCAAAGGTCGTAAGCTAATCGTAAACGAAGCAAAACCACGTCCAGATCGCGCCTAACAGCGTCCTCTGATCGTTTAAGGATTTTAAAGCCACCGATATATTCGGTGGCTTTTTTATTTTAGGGTATGTTAGTCTATAGACATTATGAGTCACGCATCGGTCGTCATCATTGGCCGCCCCAACGTTGGGAAGTCTACCTTAATTAACCGTATTCTAAAGAAGCGAAAGTCAATTACTGATGATCAGCCAGGTGTTACCCGGGATATTCTTGAGTACCACGTAAAATGGAAAAAACATTCGTTCACTCTAGTCGATACCGGTGGCGTATTTTTTGAAAAATCGACTGACATTGCCTTTCAAACAGACATCGAAGCGCTGGTGGACGGACTTCTGGCCGAAGCCAGTCGAATCGTATTGTTAACCGACGGGCGCCAGGGTATCCATCCCATGGACTCAAGTATCGCACATCGATTAAGACCCTATCGCGCCAAAACAATAATTGCGGTCAACAAAGTCGATGATCCGGCACAATCCGCTTCAACATCGGAGTTTTTCCAACTAGGCTTTGGAACGCCCATTGCGGTGTCCGCTACTCAAGGGTCTGGAATTGATAATCTCATTGAAGAATGTGTTAAACATTTCCAACCGTCCAACAGCTCGATTCCAGAAGCAATTTCATTATCAATCGTCGGACGACCGAACGTCGGTAAGTCATCGTTGACAAACGCGTTGTTAAACCGCGACAGAGTCATTGTATCTGAAACGTCAGGTACCACTCGTGATTCGGTTGAAATCAATTTTTCCTATAAAAAACAATCGTTTTTGTTAATCGATACAGCTGGCCTACGAAAAAAATCTAAAATGGCCGATTCCATTGAATTCTATTCGTCAGTTCGCACGAATCACGCCATCGAATCAGCTGATGTGTGTATTGTTGTTTTGGATGCCACGGATCTACTGCGCGACCAAGACAAACGAGTCATTGAGGCCGCGCTATCCGCCGGACGCCGTATCATTCTATTTGTCAATAAATGGGATCTTATTGATGATGAACTGACCAAGTCTGATGTGCAGAACCGAATTATCCGAGAGATTCCTCGATTGGAGCACTACCCAATAATCGTTGGATCAGCCTCAGAACGGGACCAAATCACAAAAATACTCGATATCGTTCCCAAAATTGTGATCGATGGCCAAACCCGGATTTCTACTCCCCAATTAAATCAATTTATCACGGATACCATCCGTCGGAATCCACCACCGTCGCGCAATAGTCGACCCGTTAAAGTGTTTTACGGAACTCAGGTCGGGACTGTCCCCCCTGAATTTGTGTTATTTGTAAATCATCCACGGCTAATCAAAAACGACTATGAACGGTACCTCGAAAACCAACTGAGATTGCGATTTCCTTGTTTTTTTGGAAACCCACTCGTTATCAAATACAAAAGCCGTGGATTAACGGATGGCCCAACTGAATAAGCTTTTATTCTGCGGCACACCTGAATTTTCGGTCCCTATTTTAACCGCCATCGCATCACAATATCCCGGCGTGATATGCGGTGTAGTCACCCGGGTCGATGCCCCCACCGGACGCGGACGAAAACTTCAAGGATCTCCGGTAAAAGCCGCCGCCGAACAGTTGGGGATCCCAGTCTATCAACCCCATTCGACACGCGAGCTAAAATCAGTGATTCAACACCTTGCTCCGGACCTGGTAGTTGTAGTGGCCTATGGATTAATTTTCCCTAAATCAATTGTCGATACCTATTATTGCATGAACATCCATGCATCCTACCTGCCCCATCTTCGAGGCGCTTCCCCCATTCACTCGGCGATTTTATCGGGAGATTCACATACCGGCATCACATTAATTCGGATGAATGCAACAATGGACGCGGGTCCGATTCTGGCGAGTCAACAGGTACCCATCACCGACAATGACCATTTTGAGTCGTTACATAATCGGCTCGCTAATCTGGGCGCACACATGACACTTAATTTTATTTCCAACTGGTTACAGGGACCTATTTTCGAACAGGAGCAAGTACACACCGCGGCCACTTTTTGCCATAAATTAACCCCAGATGACGCAAAGCTAGATCCTACGACGATGTCGAGCCTCGACATGTTTCGCCGAATTCGAGCCTTTTCACAATCCCCCGGGGCCTGGATTCAAGATGGTAACCGTCGGGTTAAAATACTGGATGCGGAACTACTCGGTTCATCACTATCGCCACGTCTCGTGCGTCCTGAGGGGAAGAATATTATGGCCTACTCTGATTACCTATTAGGTAATCCCCCCCTGCCCCTCTAACACCTCTCCCCCGAGGTGTGTCATGAGATTTTAAAGAGTTACCCCTTCCCTAATCGATAGCCAATTTAAAAATCGGCCGACAATAGCGGCCGCTTCGGCACGGGTGATATCTTCGAACGGACGGAGACGATTTTGGTCATCGCCGCCATAATTTAACTCACTGATGTAAAGACCTAACTGGGCTTTTGTGGTTGGAGAAATTGTTTTAATGTCGCGGTAGGGGCTCAAATCCGGTACGACATAATTATTTCCCGCAGATACTTTGATAGCATTACTAATCGCCACCATAAATGAAATTCGAGACACCGATCGTGCCGGACCAAATTTATGACTGGGTCGGGTCGACGGGGTCGTCGTCTTTCGGATACTGTCGATGGAATTTCCCAGTCCGATCCAATCATTAACATACTGCTGAGATTCACTATCAGTCGGCACGTCATCGAACCGAACGTTTTTTGATTTGGATCGATAGGTGATCGACTCGTTCCCTTCAACGCCCACAGGCACCGACCGGCCGCCAACTTTAACTCGATCTCCATTATAAAGCGTCACCTCAACCGTGTATGTCCCGGGCTCAACATCACGTTTTAAATCATCACGTCCATCCCACAGCACTGAATGTTCACCGGCCGTCGTCCGGAATTTATTTTGAAGGACCCGAACAATCTCATTTTTTGGATTTCGAATGACAACATCCGTGAAATACCGTGTACCTGGGATATCGACGATGGTATAAGACAACGATGTTGTTTGCTGACGGATTTTTTGAGGCAACACCATCGCCAATGAAATCATTCGGGCAGCTTCGATGAGTGTCAACGGTTTATTGGGAGCCATGGCCCATTTCAACGGGCTCGGTCCATTTCCGCTAGTCGACGTCGTAACCGCTTCAGGCATTAACAAACGATATCTATCCGATAATTCTAACTGATTTTTGGCCCAATGTGTGTCAATATCGACGAGGTCGTGCCCAACGAACGAATAGCGGATTCGACGATCGCTATTCAAGGTCAAGATACAATTGATCGTCGGAACACTCGATACCGTCGGGGTGTCGCTCTGAGGGGATATTGCCCCAATCACACGTTGGGTGGGTTTGGCTGGTGCATCTAAGATCAATCGCTTTTCAAACCCCAAATTGAGTAGTACGTCGCGAGATTTAGACAGCTCAATCGTGGTGGAAAAGTCATTGGAGAGACGCCATTTGGTCCCAATACCAATTATCGGCATAATCGTTGCCGCTCTCGCCACTTCAGCCACAACGCCAAGGGACCCGACGATATCCGTATTTCCAAATTGCATTAACCCTTTCCGGACCGTTCCATCGAACTGGATAATGGTCCGTGACCGACCATCATCAATCGACGGAATTAACACGCCCCCAACCTCCCCATTCCATTCCCGATTGAACTGGCCATTAAAGTGTAATCCAAACTGGGCGCTCGATTGGTAGGGTACACTCCCATCAAAGTTGTGATACCCCACCGCAAAATTTATATTAAATTGATTCCGGGTTGAAACAACCGCAATCATTTCATTTTCTAGCGCTGTGTTGCGATCAATCAAGGCTTGATTGATCGACTTTATTTTTTGGGATCGCTCTTGGAGTGTCCGTGTCATCGCCTCAATCCGCTGAAACTGAAGATCGAACGTCGTTTCATCGACAAGATTGGTATCCGCCGCTACCTGATAACTCTTTTCGACTTCGGCGGACCGACGCTGAATCCAATTCTTTAAGTCATCGATTGCCCGATATTTGGCCTCAACGTCAGCCTGTAAGGTTTTTATATCACGTTCCGATTGCGTGAGAGATTTTTCTCGTCGGTCCATCGATTTGACCTGATTCGCCAATACCGCACTTGCGGCATCAATTTCAGCCTGGCGACGGGTCTGGACGGCGGCCTGAGCCGCCGCATCGGACTTCATTTGGGTGAGTCGAGCGGTGGCCGCTTCGATCTCATTTCGCCGGCGCTCAAGCGCCAATCGATCCGACGATTGAGCGGCGGTTTTCTCGGTATACTCTTTCTCAAATTGTGCGCGTTTAACCGCCAACTCGTTTCCGAGGGATTGAATTGCCGCATTGGCCTGAGTCAAGGATTCTTTATCGGCAGATAATCGGGCTCGATCATTGGCTATCGATTCTTGATCGGCCATTAATTGCGCCCGATCATTGGCATATTTTCGTCGATTAGCGTCAAACTCGGTATTCAGTAACGCGAGCTGTTGACTTCGATTGTCGAGATCCGTGGTCATCGCACTTAACTGCTGTTCTCTCCGCTGAATGGCGGCTTTTTTGCTGGCCACATCCCGTTCCTGAGTATCTAATTCGGCACCCCGGGATTGAATCTGTTTTTCACGTTGATCGAGTTCGCCCCGCACTTGATTTAATTGTTGTTCCTGGGTCGACAATTTTTCTTGACGTTGCCGAACCCGTTCCTGAAGTTCATTAACAGCTTGTTGTTCCTTCACTAATGTCTCAGTGTCCGACTGTAACCGATCCTGTCGAGATCTCATTAATAACTCCTCGGCTTTAAGCTCCCGTTCGCGGGCCGAGACACTGGACGCTTGAGAGGCAATTGAGGCTTGCTGTTTGGCAATTTCAACCCGATCCTCATCGAGTTGTTTGGCTAACGACTGTACCTCATTACTTTTATTCCCTAGCTTTAACTGCAGGGCTTCCAACTCTCGGCGGCGTTGATCGGATTCCATTTTCTTTTGATTCAATTCAACCTGCTGATCTCTTAATTGGCTGACTTGAGCGGTGAGTTGATGCCCTTTATCGGCTAAGTCTTTTGCCGCTTTGGCCATATCAGATTCCCGAGCTTGTATTTCCTTTTCTTTGGCCATTACTCGTTGGGCTTCCGCCTGGGTTTGGATCGTTTGGGTTGCTAACGCCTTTTTTTCATTCTCGATTTTCTGCTCAATGGCCTTCACTTCGTTTTCGCGCACATCAAGTTGTGCTTGGCGCGCATTCAATTGATTCAACTGCTCCGCAAATTCAGACGATTTTTTTTCAAGATCTCGTTGGCGACTATCCAATTCCGACTGGAGTGCATCCAATTCGCGTTGCTTCGTTTGGATTTTTCCCGACGGTTGATTTTGCTTCTTTAATTGAGCGACTTCATTCGATAGAGTTTGCACTTTTGATTTCAATGCGTTTCGTTGGGTCTGAAGTGAACTTACTTTTGCCTCTAACTGATCCACTTTGATCGTTAACTCATCACTAGGATCCGTGTCCAATTGGACACCTCGGCTACCCTCGCCGGCGCGGCTGGAGCTAGGGTTTCGATCCGGCGAGGCCCCTATTTCATATTGGAATGGAATAGCGACTGGCTTACGCGAGCTCACGAACTGAATGGTCCCTGTCACCACCCCTTTTTTTGCCGTGGCGGGAACTGGAATCGACGCGGTATACACCGTCGCTGACACTTTGGATAAGGGGATTTTTACGCCGGCTACCACCGCATTCGCCTGGTCAATGGACGCTCCCGATTGAACAGTAAGCCGTAATTTACCCCCAGGACCCACTGGGTTTGGACTCGTTGTCACCTTAAATTCTTGAGCGTTTAACGCCGTACATCCCATCACGCCAACGACGATCAGCCCCACCCAATTTCGAAGATTCATACCAGCTGAGCCTTCGTCATGATCTCGCGGGCTTCCGATGCTGAGTTGGCTTCGACAAATAGCCGAATAATAGGCTCGGTGTTTGAGGGACGGACATGGACCCACCCATTCGGTAATGTGACTTTAACCCCATCATCTAAATTCTGAGGAAAATCAGAAAATCGATCTTTGATGACGCCAATGGCATGAGCAACAGACTCTCGACTCTCGACCGCAATTTTATCTCTCAGCATGACATATTGAGGATAGTCGGACACAATATCGGACACCGACCGTTTCGCGTCGGCAAGATGAGCAAGCGCGACCACCATTCCCACCAAACTATCCCGTCCCCATCCGATTCGGGGATAAATCACTCCCCCGTTCCCTTCGCCACCCACCGTCGCCCCGAGAGTCCGAATACCCTGGGTTACGTGGGATTCTCCAATTTTTGTCGCCGTCAATGTCCCCCCATGTTTGTCTGTGATCCAATCGAGGATCCGCGATGTGGATAAGTTCACCACGACCGATGGATGGGTCACCTGTTCCGAATTTAAGATGTAATCGACACAAAAGGCTAGCGAATAATCTTCGCCGATAAATCGCCCGGTCTGATCCAAAATCACCAAACGATCGGCATCCGCGTCTTGGGCAAACCCAATATCAAAAGCTCCCGACGCCATCGCCGCCTTCAGCTGCGAAAGGTTCGATTCCAGGGGCTCGGGATCATGGGCAAATCGTCCGTGAGGTTCGGCGTTAATAATAGTGGCATCGATCCCAAGCGATGCGAACAATACCGGATCGGCCACAGCCCCGGCCCCGTGATTCGCATCCACCGCCACCCGTAATTTAGAGGCCCGAATTTTTGAACAGTCAATGAGGGAAATAATTTTTTCCACGTGAGCCTGAGTCGCCGAGTGATCGACAGTCAATGTCCCCTGCTCCGACCAATCGGCGAGCGACCACAACTGTGCATCATAAATCGCTAAAAAACTGGCATATTCAACCTCGTCTAAAAATGCACCCGACCCGCTCATTAACTTTATTCCATTCCAAATTACCGGATTATGAGACGCGGTGATCACCACTCCTGCGATGGCGCTAAATCGATGAATCATTTGTTGAACCGTGGGTGTCGTCACACGGCCAATGTCGATCACATTGACGCCGGTCGCGAGGATGCCGGAAATAATGGCGGATTTATACGTGTCATGACTGGTCCGAGTATCGCCACCAACAATAATGGAGGGAGAGTCCCCCCCAATGTGGCGAGACCGCCAAAACGTCCCATAGGCTAGCCCTGTTCGGAGCGCAATTTCGACGGTTAAGGTGTCGCCCACCACACCTCGGGTTCCGGACATCGACATCATTAATGGTTTCACAGTATCTCCTTTGGAGCGTTGAATTTTTTGTAGTATATCGGGTACAGTCTCTAGGTATCAAATCTATGAAACATCAAGTGACACTAGGAATCAAAATTGGGTATTCGGTTATAGCGTGGATAGTGTGCGGCGCGGCATTCATATCCCACTTTATTTTGATGGCATTGACCTCCATATTTGTTAAAGACCGAGTGGATTACAATGTTCGAACCGCTCGATGGTTCCTAAGTACGGGGATGCGCCTACTCGGCATTCAATTGACGGTGCACGGACACGAGCATATCCCTGAAACGGGGCCATTTATCATTATTGCCAATCACCAAAGTCACATGGATATTGCGTCATTTTTAATTGCCACTCGACGGACCTACTCGTTTGTCGCCAAAAAAGAGCTTCTCGCTGTCCCACTATTGGGATGGGAACTTCGAAATCAAGGGCATATCGCGATTGACCGCAGCAAACCCACCCAAGCGAAAGCTCAGCTCGATGCCCTCATCGAAGATATTAGCAACGGACGGCGCAACTTGCTCGTATTTGCCGAAGGAACCCGATCGGCAACGGGACGCCTCGGGAAATTCAAATTGGGCGCGTTCGACTTAGCCGCCAAAACGGGGGCGACGGTTATACCCGCCGTCATCACCGGATCATATAACGTCCTCAACAAAAACAGTTTTCTGATGTCTCCCGGGCGAATCACCATTCACTTTACCAGCGGGATCATCATCCCCCCCGAGGCATCAGGGACGACGGGCGGGCTGGATCCGTACCGCCGCACAGTGGTATCCCGAATTCAATCGCTACTCACGTAGCATACCTAAAGCCCAAATATGATCCAATCGGTCACAGGGATCTGTTGATCACGAGGCCAGTCGTCGGGGGTATATTTTCGCGAGCCGGCCTCGCGTGCCATCGGGCGCAATCGAGATCGCGAGAAACGGCGCATCTAAACCATTTGGCCACATCGCTATTTCTGAAAATACGCCATTTAGCAACCGCCCCAACGGAAAGATCCTAAGTCCGTGGAGTAAATCAGCGGAGGTGGTGCCGCGCACCGTTGAGGATCGTGAACACGACATCACCCCGCCGTTCGCTTGGCACCGATCAACGTCCTGGGTCAGGCGGGCCGAGTTAGCTGACGTTACAGCCCTCTGGCGTACATCCCATATCGCTACGCCCAACAACCGGCACAGTGACCTCGGGTCTCAGACCGACATGTGCCGCCGAAACAGTGCGTTTCGAATCATCAGACGACAGGTTTAGAGACGCCACATCAATACGGTGTTCCACGAACTCGTCGAACGCGTCGTTCCCTTTGAGACCAGGGTTTTCCATCGGTCTGAATGTCACTTTAACAGGCGACCGTGTTTGAGACACCGAATCAGACAGGCGTTCAATGGTGTCATGGGAGCCGTTGGCCTGGTTAAGCCCAGCATTATGCGAATTCCTCCGCGGCAAACCACCTCCGCGCCCCGCAAACAAAAGGGAATCAACACCCTTAGGCCTGGAAAATTCGAGTAGATCTCGACGCTGTGTGATGACTCCACGACCAGTTAAACTGCGAACGTTGAAATTAGTCGGCGAAATCGGACTCGAATCAGATAATCTCCGACCGATTACATTACCCTGCGAAAACGGACTCGAACTGGAATCGTAAGTGTCAGGATAAGAAACCTCGGTATTGGGGGACGATAGAGGGTCCGGCAGAGTCCGAGAAAATGCCAGATCATCGACGGAGAGTTTTTTTCTAGGAATTTCACCATCATTCCTCGATTTGACCAAATTTTCGCCGACTGTCACTAGACGCTTAAATTCTGTGTCGAAATCACGACCTGATTTTTCAGAAACTAAACCTTCGATCGCTAATAACGAATTCGTGACTAAATGAACGAGTGAATCAGTGAACTCCACTGGGGAGTCATGCATTTCGTATCCCAACTTTTGAAATCGATCAAGCATTTCATAATAGGATGTTTTAACCTTTGTGTCTTCGGCAGTTGGGGTCTCCCAAGGCGAAATATCTAGCTTTTTTCCCTGTGCCGGTGTTCTTTGCAATCCATCTACGACGCGCTGGTACTCATAATCCTTCCCTTGCTGTAGGTCGGAAACCGTCGATTCCGAACTTTTTAAAGATGCACCTCCCACATGGTCGGTTACCAATTTAGGTTCATTGGATATTTCATCCAGCAGGGCGACCACGGGGTTAAAATCAGGCTGGTCGCCTTTAGCTTCCACATGTTTCGCGAGAGCGTCTAGAACTCTAATTATCTTTGAATCTTTTTTGAGGGAATACTGGGACGACCCAGCGTCACCACTATTGCTAATCTCAATCGCCGTCTCATAACAGAATCTTAAGGCGTCGGATGTATTCGAATAGCTGGCTAACGTACGGTTAAATTCACCAACCCACGATTCAAAACTGCCACTCGAACCGTCTACCGCCGAGCTCTGTTGTTTTAACGCTAGCACGAACGCCTTTACTACAAAAGCTACCGCTTGATACGCATTGGTATAAACGAACTCTGCGTCATAGGCAGTAGTAACTTCCAGTTCCAACTCTTCAACTCTACAATTAAGAGTTGTCACTTTAGCGTCGAGTTCTGTATATTTACCTTTAAAGTCTAACTCTAACCTTTGGACTTCGGTGAGACTTGCGATGGTTGTCCGTTGTTGTAATATTTTATCCTCAAGCTCTTTAATTCTTGCCTCTTGATTGTGGTCGCCTACGCTGCCGTTTTCAGAATTTTCCCTTGACCGGACTGCCGTATGTGCCCCGTCGGTCTGCTGGCTACCCTGACGATTAAATTCAGCCAATTGACGCTTCAATTTAGTGTTTTCCTCGAATAGCTTCCAATTGTCTCGTTTCAAAGCGGATATTTCGTCAATGTAACGGCCTTGAATTGTTGATGCAACGACTGACCCCTTACCAACGCCGGGTCTTTTAACCTGGAAATCGCCGACCAACCCATTATGAGCTAACGCGGAGGAATGTGATACATATCTTCCTTTAATCATTTTTTAAAACCTCGTGATTGATACTTAAATAAAATCTCGGTCCAACCCATTTACCCCAATGGAATGATACCCTTCCCCATTTTCACTATTCCCAACCAGGACCGACAGGATAAGAGTGACCTATATCTTTGGACATTCCACTATCCACACGGCACCAATATCAGGTAAAGTCGGCAAACAGTTCATCCGTTTTACATACTTACAACGTGGGAGGAGAGGAAAACGCTCCCCTCTCCTTTATTTCCCGATCGATGACCTACAAACCGTCGTTACCCAAATTACCTATTTTTTTTGATGTTACTCGACGTTGTGCTGGGGTAAAAGAATTATTCCCCAAACCGTTTCCCGAGGCACCTCTAACAGGGATGGTGGAAGTTTCTTCACGATCCCTTTGTGGCTGAGAAGAAGAGTCAAGCGTTTCGCTGCTAGGCGATTTTTTCAATCCCTCGCCAACAGCGTTGGTGGAAGTCCTCTCACCACCCTCGTTTAACTGAGAAGGGGTTACCGAAGAAGCTACGTTACTACCGTTGGTGGGAGTTTCTTCAAGATCCTGTTGTGACTGAGAAGAGGTTACGGAAGAAGCGACGCCAGAAAAAATTAGTTGTCGATTGGTCGTATCCTGTCGGGAGGCCAAATAGTCACTAATTTCATAGCCCGGCATGGTATCGGATTGGGCACGGGTAATCCGGTCGTTTTGTTCCTGTAAAAATTGTCCAATCCCAGCGCCTTCTGAACCAAAATTGAGTTCAACTCTCTGCCCAATACTCCCTAGTAATCGAACCAGTGTGTCGTGTTGTTCAGTTGGTACGAGCGCCGCGATCCCAGCCAGAACATCACTCAAATCCTGTTTAGAACACGTCGGCCGATCAGCCAGTTGTAATACAAGGTCGGCTTTTTCCCCTGTTAAAGTTTCCACTTTCTTTGTCTTACTTTTCAATAGAGAATAACGGGCGAGGTTTTGCATAGTCCGCAACCCCCGCTGCAATTTCAACTCGTGCACCTCTGCCGATAACTCTTTGTTTACCTTTAAAATTTCGGAAGATTCTTGTCGCGTATCGCCAGATTCCGAAACCTGTAGCGTCAAATCGTCAACTTGACGTCGAAGCGTTCTTTTTTCCAATTTTTCAGAACGAATAAGTTGATTAGCATGATCGACGGCCTGGTTCAAGCCTTTTATAGTCTTTTGCGCTTTAAAATTTGCGACTTCCAATTTATCCGTACGTACGGTGTGCTCCTCCTGGAGTCTCACATTATTAGTAACAAGTTGGGCGTATGCTGTCCTAAGCTCGGCGATTTCTTCAACCAACTTGCGATTCGTAGCCGTTAGTTTTAGGTTTTCATAATAGTAATCACTCTCAGCCCCATCGACACGCCCCACTTGCCTTACGGGAGAACTATTCGGAGTTGAAATGTTTAAGGAAAACTGTGGAGTAGAAAAAGAGTCCGCCCTTTGGCGCGTCTGGGTAGGCGATGGGGACCTAAGAGAAGTAGATTGAAAACCAGATGATACATTACTTAACATACAAAAACTCCTAACAATGGGTATTGTCCCTTAATTAAACCGCCCAAGATCAGGAATCCCCTCCCCGCCTTGACAATCATTTTGTGATGACAGAGCTAAAATACCAGAAACACATCCCCGTTGGCTAGATGCAAATATAAGGACGCTTGACTGTCAATTCGGGGCAACCCAGCATCGACGGATGGCCAACGGACTGAGGTGCGGGGATACCCCATCCACGGGGCCGCCACACCATGGTTCCCGTCCCGTGATGTTCGGTATGGGGATTAAGTGCCGTCAGTCCGCCCCTAGTGGACCCCACGTCGCACCAGGGCGGGGACCAGTCGCATCATTGAGGATAGTAAACCACGCGGTGCCGGCTTTGCCACTGTTGGGGACAACGGCGTCCACATCAATGGTTTAATTCCGGGGCCGAATCAACGGCACATGGCCGGAATAGCCTGAGTCGGGGTAGCGTACTCCGGCCACTGTGGACACCGGCCAAGAATCGGTGACACTCCGGACTGGCCGATTATGTCTCCGACGCGTTAAATTGTGATGATCCGATACGACACGGGGCGCCATATGCCCAGCGACTGAGTCGGAGGCTAACGTAAGGGGTATATACTCACACTTATGCGGTGTTACCGATGGATTATGGTTCGTCAAAACGTTGCTGGCACTTAAAACAATATCGCTATCGTATGTGCCTTCATATTTAAAACAGGAACCTAGATTAAGTGCTTTCAAGGCAAATTCCGTAACACCGCTCGCCTCCGCTGTATTTTGCAATTGCTCCAGTCGGCACAATTCCCACAATAGGTAGTAGTTCGCCAATGTTTTGCCACGTCTATTTTTTGAAAAACACCAGTTAGGTAACTGATCGTTAACCAGCTGAAGAGAATATTCGGAACTTTTGTAACCGGGTCGCAGTAACGACTGCTCGGATGTTAACCACCCACGGACATCGGTCTCAATTAATTCCAGGGGTAACGGTATGTAGTCGCCGGATTCCGCACGGGCCTTAAATAGGTGGTCTAATGTCTTACAAAACACGAGGTCACGCTGGTCCAACTCTGACCTCTCTGTTCCACTGTAGGTCGCATATAGGGCACGCGCAGTGGTAAAAACTTTAGGGTGAGAAACTAAATCCTTAAATAGCTGCCGCGACTGTATCGTCCTAACCTCAAGTTCGAACATACGTACCGTCCTATCACCTAGTCGGTCAAGAACCAATTTAGATTGTTCAAGGTAAAGAAACGCTGACGAATATCTATCGATCGCGTTGCAACGTTTTAGCGATGCGATACGTCCTGCAACAGCTATTTTGATGATATCCGGAAGTGACTTATCTTGATGCCTATATTCTTCTTCTAGCGCTGTGATAAACGTCTGAAGCTTATCGCCGCCGCCAAAGACCGGCATAGCGTCAAACGAATCCCATAGTTCCTTCGAAAATTTGAATTCATTGATCCCACTGTGGTCCCGACCAAGGATCTCAAGTCCTTTTTCAATTGCACGTTTCTGGTCACCTGTTATTCGTTGGTGCACCGCAACCATCCTAAATAAAATCATCGACATGCCACTGTCCTTTTCTATAAACCCATAACGAATTCAATATTTCCAT
>RHAI01000120.1 GCA_010028705.1 bacterium | reverse complement strand
ACTATTACGACTATTCATATCCCGCTCGATATCCGCGTAATTTGACTCGATATAATCCAATATGCGGTGCTCTATCGCCCACTTGAAGAAATTCAGCTGGCCAATCGTCGTCATCATCTCACTGTCGTCGGCGCAAGGTATCGAAATACGGTCCCAGCGACAAAACGAATCAAAACGGCGTTTGCTGTAAGCTTTTAACTGCAATTTATACCTATGATGCACTTTGAACATGCAATCCTCTATCAAGTCTTTTAGGATACCAGTTCGCATACGGATAACATATTGAGTCTCATACTTTTTGGCGTAATTGGTGACAAACCAATCAATGATGCGTAAGCTGACGCGGGATTCGCCATTGACTATGGTTTGTATGATTTTCAGATTTTCGCAATTTTTGTAGAAATTTAACAGATTATGCAACAGCAAGTCGTCTTGTGTATTGGCGGGGGTGTAATATACGCAAGACATGGGTTGTGTATTATATTTGGATTAAGGATACTATTGTAATTAAATAGGCTTTAAGTCGATGAAGCGCGTTTATAATAAAAATTGAACCCCATTTTATTTCGAGAATCATATGGAACCCTACCATCCTCTCATTCTCTCATTTTGCACATCCACCAGTCAGTCATTCCAAAATGTCCATTTACGAAGAAACGATTGAAGAAGTATTGCGTGTTGCAACAGAAATCCCTCTAGCCAAATCCGAAGGCGACGGTCGCATCGACAGTGCGGTGAAAGAAGGGCCGTTCTTAAATGACCTCAAACGGCGATTGTTAGAGTCGCATTCTGATTGGGAGATAGTCATTTCACCCGCACGCGCAGCGTGCGACGTCATGATAAACCAGATTCGCATCAATCTAAAATTAACCGACTGCAAATCCTCTGACAATAGTGCCAACAAACCATCCCTATTCTACAGCATGACAGGGATTACTACTTACCCTTATTCATCGACTTGGAATGATTTCTTCGAGAGGCTACAACAAGCCAAATCCTCCGGTCAAATTAAACAGACGCGTCATCGCCCAACAGAATATCATTATCTGGTGAAGAACAAGCTGACCGGCGAAGTCCTTCTCAAACCCATTTTCGACATCCATACATATGTCAGCAACCCCAGCAATGACCTACAAATCAATTGGAAACACGAATTCGCTCACGCGGAATATTTGTGTTTCGACGAAAACTACATCGCAAAAGTGAAATCTCTGTTGGTCTGTTTGCAGACATCCGTCCGTATGATGATTGAGAGGACGCGCAAATTTGCCGACGCTGATATGGCGGAATTATTTACTCGTCCAACGTCGGCCGCGGAAATCACCCCCGACGGCGACACAGTAGATTACGATTTCCTTACACACTCTTCCTATCTATGAAATCGCCGCAATAAAAACTATACCGTAAGTTCCAAATACCGCACAATAATCATATTGTCGCATTACATACCTGTTTGTGTCCTATTTTAAACCGCCCCGAATAAATATAATCGTGTTGAAACTCCGCAGTATTCATATACGCAACCACATTTTTTATTGTATCTTCGCTCATTTCCGTCTTAGGAATCAAACACAATAATCCGCCGCCAAAATATTGGACCGTGTTTAAGAACGCAACCTCTCGATTCCGTGTCAGATTCCGGACATAAATACAAGGCCGCCCCCAATTCGCGCGAATACTAGCGAGGTTGCGCGGAGCGCCCCATTCGAACCAGTTCTTCTCTGTAAATGTCCGGATGCGTCTTTCAAGAAGAGCGCGTTTGTTGGAAAGTAAATAGGCATCGACGAGAGGATGGCCGGTTGGGAAGGATTCGGCGAATAAGAATCGGTCGCATCGGTCTTTATCCATCAACACATCAATATTTCCGTGTTGGACTGTGCGGTAGATTTCATCGCGGCCGCTGACTAGCCCCACATACACATCGAATAATGCCTCTACAGAACTGTTCTGTTTGGAGTGTGCGAATGCCGTGTCTTGTTGTGCTTCTTCTGCTGCTGCTCCTGCTGCTACTGCTGCTGCCGCTGTCGCCGCCGACGATGGCAGCTCGCTAAACGTGAGAATGCCATTATTCACGCGATAGAGTTTCGTCCGCCCATTGACGACGGTTTCTTGGGCTGTTTGTTGAGAGGATGGGATAGGGTAGCCGCCGTCTTTCTGATATCGGAAGACGACCACATCGACGCTGGCCCCTTCGAACAACCTCTCGTCGTGGGGAAACAAGAAATCGGTGAATCGGCCTTGTTGCGACATTTGCGTGATTATCGAGGCGGCGCTGGTGAGTTTGAGAAAATCGGACGGGACAATGAAGAGGAGTTCGCCGCCGTCCGAATCCAACAAATGAAAACATTTCTCGACGAATTGGATGTAGATATTCGGCCGCCCCCGTTGTTTTACATAAGGCGGATTGCCCACAATGGTTTTATATTTTGGATTGTCGAGAGGATGAGGATATTGTGTAAGGAAATCCGCGTAGTGAGCAGTCTGGTGCGGCGCATTGAAATGGACGATAGGCGGGATAGTGGAGTCGATTTCATAACACGTTATTGGATAATGGGGGTCGCATTCGATAAACCGGCGGAGAAGATGACCGGCGCCGAAGGAGGGTTCGAGGAGAGGATGAGATTTGTGTTGGGTCCTCTCAAACACCCAATCCTGCAAGACCGGACTGACGGTGAAATATTGTCCGGCTGGTTTCTTTTTAGTCATTGTTGGGGTGTGGATTTTGTTGTTG
>RHAI01000119.1 GCA_010028705.1 bacterium | reverse complement strand
GCCATCGGGTGCCAGTGTGACCCCATCGGCGCCCATCCCATCCCACTCAATCGGGATGGGCACAAACGGCGCCGCCACAGACCCGTTACGAGACGCAATAAGTGCCCCGGCGGCCGAACGAATGGTCATCAGATAGCCCCCCCACTTGGGTGCCGCCGGAGTCGAAAATGGCGTCAACGGCCGATCCGGATATTTGAGTTTAAAATCACCGCTGGTCGGTAAGGCATAGTCTTTGGCATCGACGATGGCGGACATGACGAGTGTGTGATCACGCTGTATTGATACCGGCACGACCGGTAAAGGAGTCGCCCAACGGACACCCAGATCCATATGGACAACACGGATATAGCCATCCGTGGCAATCACGGCCCGATTTCCCGCATAATCCCGGCCATCCACCTGGACGTAGTAGAACGTTTCACCCCGATCAGCCCCGACCAGCCGACCGGAATCGTCCCGACCATCCCAGTTAAAACTGTACGTGTGGGTCTCTGGGTCGGAGGTAAATTGGGTCAAGGTGCGGATGGGAACGTTCGGGCTCACCATCATCACTCGAATGGTGCTCACATTCGCCGGCTCGTTCAGGCTGAACCACAGGCGCAACGCATTGAGTTGGCCGTCGACATCGTACGGTTTGATCACACCGTAATAGGGATCGTTTTTCCCAACATTCAAGCCGTTGTCCGCCCCTTTATCCACCACCACGGGCGCCGCAAGATCCACGCCCACCGGGTAGCGTTGCGACGCTGGCACGGGGTTTCCGGCCCAATCCGTAATGCCGTCCGGCACCCATTCAGCCGCCACGTCGTTCGGATTCGATAGCCATCCAAAGGAAGTCGCGTCCACTGTGCCCGTATAGGTCGCCTGAAATCCCTGAGAATTCTGAGTCGTCGACCGACATTCCAATGCTTGGGTACTGCCCATCACGGAAATCAAGATCCGATTGGGCGATACGGGCTCGGTAAATGTCACATCCACGCGGACATCACCGACTCCAATGCGATGGCCCAAGGCATTAAACGACGCGATCGACATCGATTGGGGGAACCCCACGGTGCTGACGGTCATGCCACTGATCTGGGGCATCGACGTGTCCACCTGGACCTGCCAGGGCGCCACGATAAGTGGATTACCCGCCCGATCCGCGCCACCCACGACTTGCATCGACTGCGTCCCCGATAGCATGGCTAATTGGGCCTGGGTCAGACTGGCCACAAGGGTTGTGTCCGTTACCATTCGGGTCGCACATCGGGTGTTTCCTAATAGGACCGACGGGGTACTCACCGGTTCAGAGAACGTGATGACCCAGTCTTTATCGGACAAAAATAACGCGCCGGTATCCTCGATCCCCGAGGGAGTTTGCACACGAATCGACTGGATCCCGGGCGGGATCGTGTCAATGGTGATCGGCGTCGCTGTGACCGTCGTGACATGTCCGGCCCGATCGGTGATGGTCCCATTCAGGGTCGCCGGACCTTGCCGATCCGCTGACGGTATCATAATCTCCGATACGATGTGACATCCATCCTCACGAACGGTCAGTGCCGACACCGTTATCGGTCGTCCATTCAATGTCAGACTCGGAGTCGCGACCCATTCGGTAGTGGTAAACTCCAGGACCCATTTCCCCGTGCTCACGATGGACGCCGTGGGCCACGCCGCGATTTGAGGGGGAATCGTATCCACTCGATACTCGCCCCGCCAGAGGACTGATCGATTTCCCGCACGGTCGATGGCCGTTATTCCCAGCGTGTGGACGCCTTCTGACGGCACCTCGAGGGTCTGACCGGATCGACTATCGGTCCCGTCAACGATGGGATCGACGCCATCCCATCCATACCGTACGGACGCTACGCCCGAACTGGTGTCACCATCCGTCGCCTGAACGGTGATAGGGCCGACGGGCGTTTGATACCAATTGTTCGAGGATTTATCCGCGCTCACCTGAGGCGCCACCGTATCGATAAATAGGGTATTCATGGTCACCTCGGATTCATTTCCGGCCCAATCAACGGCACGAATGCGAACCGATGCGGTGCCCTGGCGATCCGCCGAGGTGATACCCATCACCGCTCCCACGGACGCACTCACCACCGCCGCATGGTCGTTCACCGTCACGGAGACTGTGGCCACCGATTCATCTATATGAAACGGAATCACCACGTCCCCAATGGACACGTATCGCACCGATGAATCGGTTAAGTCGATATGGGGAGCGATCGTATCAATGATGCCGATTGGGCCGCTGGTCCACCCCTGATTCCCCGCCGCATCAGTGACATCGATGCGGATGGAGGCGGTCCCTTGACGATCCGTTGGGCGAATATCCCCGATCACGGTAATCCATCCGTCCCGACACTCGATACCGACAGGCTGCCCGTTAAGACTGGCCGATCCAGTGACAATCGATTCCGATACGGATAGGGTGACCGTGAATGGGCCCGCGCCCCGAATCACCGGGAGTGGCAGATCCCCAAGGACCGGCGCGATCGTATCAATAATGACTGGGGTGCCCTGATAATGACCTACATTTCCCGCCCAATCCGTCGCGTGGATCTGGAGATCAGCGCCCCCTTGATCATCCGACGAGGTAATGTCGGTCGCGACATGAAGGCCATCCTCAGTGATATCCACCGGTATCGGGCGATGGTTCAAGGTTGCCGAGGCCGTCACCAGACGTTCTGATGCCGTGACATCCATGCTCCATGGGCCCAGCGACTGAATCCTTGGGAGTCCATGGACTCCC
>RHAI01000118.1 GCA_010028705.1 bacterium | reverse complement strand
GGTTATTTTCTTATCGGGTAGCAGCATCCGTTGATTCATTTCGTGTGTATGAAACAATCCTCTCGTCTTTTTCTCCGAAACAAGTGTCCGCGAGAAACAAATATAGTCCATATAATGCGCCGGCTCCAACACGATATATCTCGATTCAGCCGACTTCCCAACTGACACATATACATTGACTGAGCGAGAGGACAGAAACCCCTCCACTGCCTGTGTTTTCACATTCCTCTCCATTCTCATCCTCTCAACCATTTCCAAAAAAGACCCGTCGAGAGGAGGATTTTCGGAAACCGCGATGTCTTCTGGCACAATATTCCCGCCATCCAGTCCCTGCCCCAAATCCGCCGAATACGAGTTGAATGTGCTGACTACCGACCCCGCACATTGCGCCTCTAAATCCGCCAATTGAATCGAGCAGAAAACGCGGTCGCTCGCCAAATAATGACTCTGCAACAATTTCACCAATTCCATCCGTTTATCGAAATCCAAATCGGAGAATCGAGAGGTTTGAATCGTCGGCTCGCCCACATAATACTTCGTCTTCTTCGGATGCAGAGGATGAATGATGTAGGGTTTATCCGGATAAAGGCGGCGGCGATGCCAGTCATATACGTGTAGTGCGGCCACGGTGTTCCAGAATGGATATCGGGCTTTTATGTAGAGCGCGAGGAAGGTCATTAAGAAAACGACGGCGACCAACGCATACATTGGATGGATGGTTGAGAGGATATCGACCGCTCCCACTAAAACTTGTCTGGCCGACGGAATCGACCCACTGTAGAGATACATCTTGCTGGGATGGATGGCGGGCAAAGAAATATATTGATTGAATAAGGTCCTCGCTAAATGGTATTGTTGAGGAGCCGATGTCGAGAGGATGGAATACATTGGATGGCCAGTTATCATAGCACATTACATATTTTGTCGATTCTTGAACACAATCCACCCGCTCTCCAAAATTGAAAGACTTTTTGTGGAAAGCGACAACAATCAGCATTATCCTCTCGACATAATATCTAACCAAACCGCTACCCATATCGATATCCAATCCACTATCCAAACCACTATTCATACCACTATCCCGCCAATATTTGAATAACAATGGACGACTACGACGACGCGTTTGGAAATGGACCATTAGTCCCGATGGATATTCATTTTCTGGATATGAAGTATAGATTCACCCCAGATATGCAGCCGCCGATTCTATTATTAAAGCATACCCTCTTGGAATACAATGTTCCGAGAGGATATACGGCCGAGCAGGTAAGGACCAAAATCCAAAATGTATTGTCGGGCATCGAATGTGTGTCCTTAAAGCGATATTGCGAGAGGATTTGGCGGTTCGAGGTGGAATATGGAACGAAACCACCTTATATTGAAAATCCAGACATCGATTATCGATTTGTAAATGCGCGTAATTACTGTGCCAAATTTGCTGCCAATAAGGCTCTTCATCAATTCGCCCATAACTGTGCCCCTCCTCCGGAGGAAGAGGAGAAAGAGGAACCTGATTCAGAAGAGGAGGAGGATGAGGAGGAATGGATAACAAGCAACTATGCAACCCGCAGAGAATGGACTCTCTGCGCATTTGATATTAACCGCCGGCTGGACGCAAATGGAGAGGAGTATCTCGTTGTAGTGATGACCCGCCTTACCCGCCAAGACCCCACCTCAGCTTGGTATATGTTCCGTGAAATCCAAAAGGAACTCACGGAGAAAAATCTATACTGGGAAAACCGGCGCAATTATGTGGGCTGGGTAGAAGGAACCACACCTACAGAACATATCACACAAGAACATATTTTCAACTATCTCTTTGACCCTTGGATACAAAGAGACATTTGCACGTATTTATAATATATTGTATCCTGTATTGCTTTGTTTTGCTATATGACCTTTAAAATAAATACTTTTTGATTTTCATCCTCTGTGCTAACAAATTCGCCCACAGGAATAAATCCACAATACCGCGTGTGTTCTAAAATCGACTTCATTCCAGTCATATACATCGTATGTTCATTCTGACGAATATGGCTGGACGCGGAATCTGTAAAGGTCTCGGTCTGGACTACTATACCCTTATCCATATTGCTAAAATCATAATTCGACTTGTATTTGAAATCGAGGAAATCGATGGCGGTCCCGGATACTCTTTTTCCATTGACGAGTTTAGGACCGGCCGATTTGAATAGCCCGGAAGGTTGTCCGAGAGGAACAATCGTATTGTATTCGGCGGGTTCGACCACGTGCAACACTAAATATCCGCCGGGTTGAAGCCAATGTTTGCAATTGCGGAAAAATGCGACCTTATCTTCGAATTCGTATATCGTGCGGTCCATACACAATATATGTGTAAAGACCCCGCGTTCGAAAAGCATCGCGTCATTGGCGTCGGCGACTTTCAGTGTCTCTGCTGCTCCGTGTTTTTTGTCGCCGCACGTTTTAGACCGCCGTTCTTTGCCGACTTCGACCATTGATTTAGACCGGTCAATGCCGATGGCCTTGTAGCCGCGGCGTTTGAGCGCATCGACTAAACAGCCGGTCCCACACCCAACATCGAGGAAAAACGAGAATTCTTTGTCGGGTTGCGTTGTTTCGACGATTTTGGTCGCTTCTATTTCGGACCGGGGTTCGGTTTTATAGAGGCGGTCGTAGATTTCGGCGTAGAATTCGTCGTAGGCCGCCGCTTCGCGGCGCATAGCAAAGGGTTCATTCTGCGTGAATCCCTCGTATTTCGAGGACAGTCTAAATCGCTGTAGGAATAACAGAACGCCCAATAACACAACGATTGATACGAACCATCGATTTTTAAATATT
>RHAI01000117.1 GCA_010028705.1 bacterium | reverse complement strand
ATTAAACATATACTGCATGGCGCCAGTTTGAAACCCCCGACCCAAATCACCTCCGCTTAACGCAGAGCTAATTCCACCGCCCATACCGGATCCTAATATACCTCCGACGTCGCCTCCGATCATTCCGCCCGCATATCCCGTGATGTGGCCTACAGACCCGCTCATGAATCCGCTACCAAAATCGCCGCCTTGGATCATGTTTTGTAGACCGCTACTCACTCCTTTAGTAGACATTATGAGCGGGGTTTAAACAGAGAAACAACCAATCGGGGATTATTGAAGTTTGAACAAAAGATAAATAGGCATCGAAATCATTGCCCCACCGACCAATATCCCATAAGCACGCACCCCGTTTTCACCCAACCATTTACGAATCACTATATTTTGTTGTAGCAAAACATCTAGCCCCGCTGTCTTTTCTGGATATATAAACCACGTCTTGTTAAAAAAGCCTCCATAAAACAATGCTCCACCAAGTAAAAAAAATGTTGTACTGAAAGCAACAAAAAACAAATCGCTTTCAATGCCAACCAACTTGTAAGATCCGGTACTTACTCCCATAAACCTTAGCTCCTTTCACCTCGACGGCTGCGAATAAGAAAATAAATTTCTTTCTTCCCTCGATCAAGGTAATATTACCGGTTACAGATAGCAGATATACCCCAATCGAAGGACGCCCAAAGTTAAAAAATGTCTGTGTATTCAGTAAATAGTCAAATCCCCATTAGAGTCTCAGTTACAATCAACCATTTCCAAGACGCAATTAAAAATACCGTCGCAAGAATCAAAAATATTAAAACGGACATGCTTATAAATAGTCTCCTCAATAAAAAAATAACAACTCCCCAAAAAAAAAGAGACAGCAAGACTACCGATCCAAAGTCATACATGTTCGAAAAAATAAAGTTTCCGAAGGCTATCGGCAACGAAACGAAACCCGTTAAAAAATTTCCTCCGATACCATTGTCAATTTGAAGCCACGTCTTGTATTCGTAATAAAATCCAACAAATGAAAAACAATTTCCCAACCCATAAATTATAAAACATGCAATAACGAGCTCTTTTTTATTTCTAAATTTTATTTTCATTAGCGTTAGTTTCCTAAAATGAAATAGGGGGCCATATCCTTAAAAAAATGCCCACCCCAGTTATCCGCAGGAAAATAGTTGTAAGATCCACCATAGCGCCCCCCCAATAAATTCCCGCGCCGATCATACACCGCCTCACGATTTAATTTCGTGTCGTTTTTAGATGTGGTATTGCAGTACCATTACTAACAAAAAACCAGTCAATAATAACCAACCCGTATTAAGAATTACCCCTATAGCAGCGATCGGAACAAGTCTCCGCTCGTTCGAAATATTCTTCATCCCTACATATGCACCCAAAATAAAAATCAGATTTACAAGAATAAACGATAGATCAGCAGCGAATAGGGCTGGACCGTTTTTCCCGTTATACACTAAGTTACCAGACCAAATTATAACCAGCATTTCCAAAAGAAATCCGATAATAAAAACAACAAAACTATAATATTTCTTTTTTATACCGAGCATTATTAGGGCCCAAAAATAATGTGAGGAACAACATCCCTGCCCACATGTTTCCACGGATCTTCGATGGGGGAATAATAATTATATGTCCCCCTATATCTCCCGCCTAAAAGCTTGCCTTGCCTATCATACACGGCTTCATGATGGCCGTCTGACGAAATATACTTTGTTTGTCCGCCGTGAAAGAAAGATTCAGCAGAAGACATCTTTACTTTAGCCAAGCTCACATCATTATTAGTATTCCGAAAATAATGCCAATCCAAAAATGTAGCCCCACTTTCCATATACTCATCCTTTATTGCGGATTGCAACGCATTTCTCCCACTCCTTGCAACTGAAATAATCGCCGCCAAATTATTAATGGCCGCGCCCTTCTCGCCCGCCGAAATCGGTGCCAACACAACCGTTGGTAAGGGTCTCGCATTGGCACGGTTGATCACGATCGACGACGATCCGAACGATATTGATGGGAATCCGCCCCCATTTTCCATGCTGATCGAACCACCATCTCCACCACCGAATTCACGAGTCCCTCCCCCATTCCATTAAACATATACTGCATGGCGCCAGATTGAAACCCCCGGCCAAAGTCGCCTCCATGGAGCCGGTTGTGGCTAGCGATTTAAGTCGTTTTTACATAAATAGGATTGCTATCCGATTATTTAGTAGCCTGAGACGGCGTTGCTATTAAATTTTGCAGTTTTGAAATATAAAGTCCAAACCAATAAAATAAGCAATATATTTAAAATTACTACTCCGTATTTACCAAAAACTTTTGCAACCAATGAATTCAACAAATACTTCATGGACAGCAACGGATTTCTTTGAAAGCCCTTGTCAGGATCCCAAAACCACTCCTTTTTTCCCAATAGTCCATACAAACTCGTAAGGGTATCCACGGTTAATAACAAGCCAAAAAATATAGTTACTTCCTTATTCAATTTGACCACCTCCGCCCACGCATAGTTAAGTTAACAGGAAAATCAATTCCAACACTCCAACCCCCAGATGCTGATTTTATGTTGCTTAAGGACTGCGATCCTCCTAATCCCATGTACTTATAAGTAAAACCCGCACTTACAGAATATTTCCCCTCAGTTTGGCCATAACTTCTTCCAACTGAAATACCTGGCAACATATTCAAATCCATCCTATTGTCATCGAAATCATAAGTAAAATTTAACAAAGTAACCTGATTCGGTTTCACCGAATTCCAAACATCCCCCACCATCTTCATCCCCGAATCTACCATCCCACTCCTTGCACTTGAAATAATCGCCGCCAAATTATTAATGGCCGCGCCCTTCTCGCCCGCCGA
>RHAI01000116.1 GCA_010028705.1 bacterium | reverse complement strand
CGCGAATCGTGGGTGTTAGTGCGGCATACTGGAAAAGCCGCGTATTCAAGAATTGCGGTGCAGTCAGTGGCAACCCGGATGGGTCTTCCAACAACATCGTCGTCGATAATCCATAGATGGGATGCCCGTCATTCTCTTGCGATGGCGGAGAAACGCGTGTTGGATAAGCCCGACAAACAGGACATCTACGATTGCGCTGGAACCATTCACGAATGCCGGCGCTACTAAATACGTGGCCGCATCCTCTCAATCTGACCACATCTTGGCCTGGAGTAATATTGTCCCAAGTTATCGGACACCGAATCTCGCCCATCGATTCCGTGTAAAGCATCGTTTCCGCGACTTGGTCAATCTCTTCATTGGTATAGCCACCTCGGTCTCTGTCCAAATCCGGATAATTGGCACGTCGAAATCGAGTGGCTGGCGGCTGCTGCTGCTGCGGCATTGAATGCTGGCGGCCGGTTTGACGAAACAATGTGCGGAAGGGGTCGTATCTAGGAAACTGATTACTTGCGAATCTACCTCCATTCGTTTCCGCCTGACCTCTCGCCCATTCACTCGCATTGTTTGTCCTCTCGTTGGCTTGGTGTTCCGATGAATCATTTGCAAATGCCAACTCCATCTCCAACAGTCGTATTGTTCTCCTTATATTTTCCTGGTAGTCCTCCATAATATCCGAAATCAACCGGAGCCGACGAACGGCCAAATCGTCCGGAACTCTGGATTGCGGTTGTCGTCGGCGTTGCATATTAGCGTTTAAATACTATTAAATGGATGCGACTGTTTATATGCATTCTATCTGTTATGTCATCTTCGCATTCCAAAGTCAAATGTGGTATGGCCAATTTAGGAAACACGTGTTTTTTAAATTCGTGCATCCAAATCCTAAATCAAATCGACGAAATCGAGAGGATGTGCGAATCCACAATCCAAACAGACAAACACGATGATTTGGAGGTTTTGACTCAATGGCTCAGTTTGCGCAACGCAATGATGCACCCACCTGCGGATATCCCTGAACCGGTTGTCATCAATCCTCTCAACTTTGTTCGAACGATTCATCAAATCGCCGGAAAAAAAGGTCGCGATTTATTTACTGGCTGGGCGCAGAACGATTTACCGGAATTTATGATTTTTATACTCGACTGTGCGCATAATGCGCGGAGCCGTTCGATAAAAATGCGCGTGAATGGAACCTCGACGAACAAGACCGACGATTTAGCACTTCAATGCTACAAAATGCTACAATCGACATATGAACGCGAATATTCCGAGTTTTACGACACATTTTATGGAGTGTATGTGTCGCGGCTACTGACCCCCGACGGGGCCACACTGCATTCGAATAAACCGGAACCCTATTGCACATTGGATTTGCCAATCCCGGCCAATGTCGGTCATCCTCTCCACTTATTTGATTGTTTCGACGCATTTGTCGCCGATGAACTCTTGTCGGGATGGATGAACGAGAGGACGAACGAGACAGAACCCGTGCGAAAAAATATCGTCTTCTGGAATTTCCCTAAAATATTGATTATTGTGCTGAAACGGTATTCGCCCGACGGACGGCTGAAAAACGGTGAGCTGGTGCAGTATCCTCTCGACAATTTGGATTTATCTAACTATGTGGTGGGGTATAAGGCGAGTTCATATAAATACAGACTATTCGGAGTGGCGAATCACATGGGCGGTGTCGGCGGAGGACATTATACCGCCTTTACTCGCGGCCCAAAAAGCGACGACGCGTGGTATCTTTGCAATGATTCGAGCGTCCAACCGGCGAATGAACGAGAGGTTGTGTCGTCGGCCGCTTATGTTCTGGCTTACCGCAAAATTGCCCTCTCTCCATACTAGGAGGTCTGTGTTGGATGTGAAAAATATAATCAATTATATTATATTCACGTGAAATCTATGCCTTCAACAAATAATGCTAACACTAAGGCATCTTCGAGTGGAACAAGTAATACTTGGATAGACCCGAATGCTGTATATGAAGTGTTTTCACAATCGAATTTGGTAATCATAGTCTGGTTTTTAGCAGTATATTTTGTCGTGTATATGTTGCTGACTATTTTCAGAGGCGGCGCGTCGGCGGGAAAGAGTTCCATAACGCGATGGGTCGATATGGCCGCATTATTGATTGTGTTGGTCTATCTGGCTTCGACGTATTTCGGGAAATCGGATAAGGAGAAAAAACGGATTATAAGCGACTCCTATTCGAGCCTGAAATCCTATATGGACACGCCCCTTTCGATAATCTCCATCGGATTTTTCATTCTTACCCTCTATATCATTATTTACATCCTCGCCATCCCAATGGACGCCGGAAAACCGATTACAATCAGTATCATTGAAAACACCGCGTGGCTATTTTTCTTACTAGTCATCATTTCCACTTTTTTGAAATACGTCGCCGGCATATCTTTAACAAATATTATGGATAATGTATCACAGTATTTGCAAGACCGCGCGGCGTTGGCGACCGCGAATGCAACAATAACAACAACTGGAAATGTTAAAGTGTCGGGCAACACCGTCGCAACCGGCGGCAATGCTAAAACCACCTCGGGAACAGTCAATTTAGAAATCAACGAAGTATTCAACATCGGCAATAATATGTACACTTACGACGACGCACAATCCGTCTGCAAATCTTTCGGTGCCAGATTAGCCACCTACGACGAAGTGGAAACCGCCTACACCAAAGGCGCCGAATGGTGCAACTACGGCTGGTCGGACGGACAAGCCGCCTATTTTCCCACGCAAAAAGACACTTGGGCGGAACTACAGAAATCCGAATCGACGAAACACGCTTGCGGACGCCCCGGCATAAATGGCGGGTTTATCGACAACCCCAATGTCCGATTCGGCGTGAATTG
>RHAI01000115.1 GCA_010028705.1 bacterium | reverse complement strand
ATTGGGACCTGCCAATCCGGGCTCGGTCCACCGTTTGGGACACGACGCTGGGCGCCGTTGTGTCAAAGCAAAACGTGAGACTGGCAGATGGGGTGGAGATATTTCCAGCCGAATCGATGCTCACCGCCACGACCGAATTGGGACCGGATAACACTCCGGTCACCGGAATCGTCGTATCCAGACTACCGGTCGACGTTAGCGTCGCCGCCGGTGTGCCGTTCAGGTAAATGACCAGCGACCCCGCATCCGAGGTGACCCGCAGCGATAACTCACTGCGATTGGTGGTGGGGTTACCCACCCATGCGATGACCGGCGGACTGGGCGGGGTCGAATCGACCACCATCGCGACCGACGACTCAAACGATCGGCGATTTCCCACCGGATCCTCAACCATCACCGACAGGGGATAATATCCATCCGCCAACGATGCAACTAACCCGGAATCTAACGACCATTGCGCCGTATCCCGAAGTGAATATTGGAATCCGTCCCGAAGGATCGTCACCCCATTTAAGGCCCCAGATACCCGAACGGACGTGTCAATCAGCAACGAATTTTTAATCGTTGTCGATAAATTCAACGGAACAACGATGGTCACCGGAGTCGCCAGGGCCGACACCGTCACCGTCATCAGGGACCCATTGAGTGATGGCAGTTGGGCCACCACCACGAACGGTGCACTCAGTTTAGACGCCACGGATCCATCCGCATATTCCAATTGAGCGACCATCTGGTAATCGCCATCGGCGGCCGGGACATACTGGTCATCGAGCCCATTCCAATAGAGGGGCTGGCCCGACGCGGCGACGAATTTGACTCGCTGCCCGAGATCACGAATCCGCCGACCCGATGCGGTCTCAATCGCTGTGCTCACCCAATACTCCGGTTCGGATCCCGACGCCGTAATCCGACCGATCAACCCATCGTAAACGCCATCACCGTTCGGCGTCATAAAGGGTTTTTCGAGTGAGATTTTAACCGTCCCGGATCGGGAACTTTTATAATTAAATGGCAACAGCACTTGGGTCTCATTATCAGCTTCATCAGTGGCAGTGACACGCAGTTGATAGTCGCCGTCTGGCAATCCGCCGCCCACTCGACTGGCCAGATCCGCCCACGTTAAGGTGCTGGTATCCGCCGGAGTGTAGCGTGGTTTGGTGGTTAATTTCGCTAAAAATTGTCCCGATTTTCCCAATAAGTCCACGGTCAATAGCCACGCGGGTTCAATGACCACGTTCCCAATGCTCAATGGGGACACCAGCGGGCGCACCTGAGTCGATGTCAATCGGGGCGCCATCACCGGGGGTTTGCTTCGTATCATTAGTCGCCGCCGATTGGTCACCGCCGATTCCCCAGCCTGGCGAACAGCCGTCACTACCCATTCATACAGGCCGTCCGGCAGCGGACGGCCCAGGCTATCGGTACCACTGAATCGAACGGTCATATCGCCTGTTGCGGCCACTTCATTCACAACGGTGGCCACCGATTGTTGCGTGGCATTATCGACGAGCCGGAGCGAGACTTGGTCGTACGGTTGATTCAATTTAATCGTAATCGACCGTGAGCCCTTGGCCGGATTCATCGCCTCGACGGGTGAATCAATCCAGACCGATGGGTAATCGTTTTGGAGTTGGACCGATGCCGACACCGATGTCATGTTCCCCACCCGATCAATCACGGGAAAGGTAAGGGTATAACGCCCATCCGGTAATGGGGCGGTCGGGGTTTTTTTGGCGAGCCATTCACCAACAACTTCACGATCGGACACGGCCGAAATGGCGGGTATAACACCGGTCACCGGCTGGCCATCGAGGGCAAGGGAGATATCCCCAATCGTGACCGCTTCATCCGCCGTCAATCGGATCGAATAGGTTCCCTGATCATAGGGTCGAAACGTGCCGGATTCGGGCGTTACTGTCACACGCGGGGGACGGCGGTCCACCGTCACTTCCATGGACCGAGACGACACGATTCCACCGATCGACGTCACTTCAAAATCAAGGGATGCCGACCCCTCAGGGAGGTCGGACGGCACCGGCATCCGAACCACCCACGTTGACGACGTGGCCACCGCGGATCCCAGGCGAAGCATCGATGATCGGATCATCGCATTTGGCACCCGCACCATCACCGGCTGACTGGGGCCGACCACGGGCGTCACCACCCGCAACTCAGACAAGTCAACGGGCCGATTCGCTACACTGAACGGCGTGGCCGGAAACGTCAGCCAGTCGCGACTCTGGCCATCGACTCGGACATGACAATAGAGAAAATAATCGGCGCCATCCGCCCACGAGGTATCCACGGGAATGATCACCGACCGACTGGCCATGGTTGGACTCATCGCCTCGGATTCGGCGACCACTCGGTCAATGCCGGTCGCGTCTCGATGCAGAACTCCCAATTGGACGGACACCGACGGAATACCCGATGCCGATATGGCGCGGGTGTCGACCATCATCTGCCACGGTTGAACGCCCGACCCGACCGATTGCCCGATGGTGATAACCGGTTTGGGTACCTGCGCCACCACGGTGACCGATTGAGTGACTACGGTGATATGACCGGCCTCGTCCTCCACCGTCACCGCCACAACGGCCAGCCCCGGATCCATCACGATACGGTCCAGCAGTTGCCCGTCCCGAACCTCCACGGCTCGACGCGAGGTCTGCCAGGCGATCCACGCCGCCCGAACGGGTTTGGACACCGTCGCCGCCACCGTGACCCCCGCCCGATCGGCAATCACGACCGACGGCATGCGAAGGATCACCTCGGCCGGGACCGGATCCACGATGACCGTCACGCCCGTCGTGACGGATCGGCCCACACTATCGATGGCACTCACCACCACCACAGATTGTCCGGTCGGAACGGCCAGA
>RHAI01000114.1 GCA_010028705.1 bacterium | reverse complement strand
ATTTTGTCGATTCAGGATGCCAATCATCGCACGGTGTCTGATGTCCTATCCGATCGATTTCCGGACGTTTTACGGGTGATGTCTCCCGATGTCTTTGCCCGAAATACCGCCCCGCCAAGCGGGGGCTGTTGCGTGATCTCGTAAGTCGTGGGGGCATTCCTAAAAAAATTGAATTTTTTTTTGTAAAAATATCGATAAGTTATTAAGTAGATGTTTTTCCCCGCAGGTTTCCCGCGGGCTCACCCAAACCGCCCCATCACCGTCAAGGAGTTCCTCATGACTCAGTTCAGAATCGTATCGTTATCCATACCTAAATTATCAATTACGTCCCCGAATCGAACGCTTCACTTGGAACTTGCCGTTCAATTGATGGCCCACGCGGCGACATCGGGACAACCCGAATTGGTGCGCGAAATTTCCTATTTTTCTGGCAATGTGGCCGCAGCGGTTGTCACCGAAAGCGATCGCGATGGCAACACCGCCCTCATGCACGCCGCAATGAGTGGAAACACCGATACCCTTCAGGCCATAATTGACCATTGTTCGAAGTCCGGAGTGTCGGTGTCATCGATACTCAATCACGCCAATAGCGCGGGTGAAACGTCATTGATATTGGCGATTTCGCACGGC
Source organism: bacterium (assembly GCA_010028705.1). Lineage (GTDB taxonomy): Bacteria > Margulisbacteria > Marinamargulisbacteria > SXXA01 > SXXA01 > RHAI01. Next base: position 2,266 of record RHAI01000114.1, on the reverse strand, counting down.
AAATCCGCCGACTGTGTGCGGGTGCTACTTGCGAATGGGGCCGATCCCGATACGATGGCTGCGAATTCGGGGCTCTCGGCCTTGGAAGTAGCCATGAAGGACGGGCACTTGGACATCCTTCAAGCACTACTTGCGCATCCGGACATCCATATTTCCGATCGCATCCTGACCACGCTGCTTGACCGCGACTGTACCGTGGCACTCTACAACAAGGCCTTGGAGCGAGAGCCGGAGTTATTGAGTCGGGAGTTGTCCAATGGTAACCGTATTGCCCACTGGCTAGCTCACTATAACGGCGTGGCGTTGAGGGAAATTTTGTCCAAGAAAAGTGATGAATTTGTTCGGGAGATTTTGTCGATCACGGATCACAATGGTAAGCGTATTGCCCACTGGCTAGCTCATAACAATAGTTCGGCGTTGAAGGAAATATTAGCTGGGAAAGATGCAGGATTCGTCCAGGCTATTCTGTCGATCACTGACGAGAATGGAAATACCGTCGGCCACTGGCTAGCTCAAGATAACGGAGAGGCGGTGCGGGACTTAATAGCCGGGAAAGGTGCCGAATTCGTTCAGGGTATTTTGTCGATCATGGATCACAATGGAAATGCCGTCGCCCACTGGCTAGCTCACTATAACGGAGCGGCGTTGCGAGACTTAATAACCGGGAAAGCTGCCGAATTCGTTCAGGGTATTTTGTCGATCACGGATCACAATGGGAATACCGTCGCCCACTGGCTAGCTCACTATAACGGAGCGGCGTTGAAGGAAATATTAGCCGGTAAAGGTGCCGTATTCGTTCAGGGTATTTTGTCAATCCCGGGTCCGGATAGATTGAGCGTCGCCCACTGGCTAGCGCATAACAATGGTTCGGCGTTGAAGGAAATATTGGCTGGGAAAGATGAAGTATTCGTCCAGGCTATTCTGTCGATCACAGATCAAAATGGAAATAGCGTCGCGCACTGGCTGGCTGACTATAACGGCGCGGCGTTGACGGAAATATTGGCCGAGAAAGATACAGAATTCGTTCAGGGTATTTTGTCGATCACAGATCAAAATGGACATAGCGTCGCCTTCTGCCTAGCTCGCCATACAGGTTACGTGTTGCGGCACATTTTAGCGGGGAAAGATGACGGATTTGTGCATGATATTTTGTCGATCACAGGTCAATCTGGGAATAGTCTCGCCCACGTATTGGCCACTCAAACTAATGCGACTCTGTTAAAAAATATACTGTCTGGGAAAAATGATGAGTGTGTACGTAACGTGTTGTCGATCTCTACAACGAGATATCGAGTAAGTGTCGCCTATAGGCTAGGTCAATGTAACGGAGCGACGTTGCGGGATATGTTAGCGGGGAAAGATGACGGATTTGTTCGGGACATTTTGTCGATTCAGGATGCCAGTCATCGCACGGTGTCTGATGCCCTGTTCGATAAATCTCCGGACATTTTACGGGCGATGTCTCCCGATGTCTTTGCCCGACATACCTCTCGCTAAGAGGAGGCAGTTGCGTGATCTCGTAAGTCATAGGGGGGGTGGGTAAGTCCTAAACAAAATTGAAATTTTTTTTGTAAAAATACCGATAACTAATCAAGTTGACGTTTTTCCCGCGGGCTCACCCAAACCGCCCCATTACCTTCAAGGAGTTCCTCATGACTCACTTCAGAATCGTATCCACCCCCGCAATCGACACATGGTCCCAATGGGAAGAGGTGACTGCTGGACGCCACGTTAAATATTTGTTTAGCGATGCTCAGAACCTTACCGATCGTTTGGCGGCATTTCGTAACGACATCCACGCAGACACGAGCGTGTCCGATGGCACCCCTTCCCGGCAACTCCGACTCAATATCCAGAGATTTGTGGAGCGTTGCGGCATTGATCCGGGATGTACTCCCGATAATCCGAATTACCATCAAGCGGTTCGGGAGCAGGCACTGATCACTATCGACATGATCATCGCCTTAGCCCAGGTTCTCACCCCCGTTAACGCCCCATCCCTGGAGCAACTCATCCAACACCGAACGGCGTTACAGGCGATTCAATCCCAATGTAATGCGGGTACCGTATCGAGTGACGAACTCAATACATTATCGACAAAAATATTTAAACAGCCTTTTCTCGTTCAGGGATCTGTTGATGAGCGGATTAACACCATTGATCAATACATACACGAACTTCGACGGGACACTAACGATCGGATAGTGGCATCGATAATTCCGGCCATCTTGACTGGCCACTCCGAACAATTCGAGGCATTAGCCTC
>RHAI01000113.1 GCA_010028705.1 bacterium | reverse complement strand
ATCCACGAGTTTCTCCGAATGTGCGCGGTTAATATAGACGTTTATCATAGCGCGTCTGTTTATTCTTAGTAATACCAACATTCAAGTGATAATCGCTGACCGATTCTCCTTGTCCGCTACCCTTATTATAACTTTGCCAGACCCCTTGAGGATTAATGTTCGAGGCAGGTCGCCTAAATCTCGCGACTTTGCCTTCCATGAATTTGTTTCCATACTTAATATCTTCATCCACGGTTGAACCGATGACCGACGTGGATTCAACACTTTGCACAAATTGCCCGTCGATGTATATATCAATACGCGACCCATCCACATTGATAACTAATTGCGCCCATTTTTGATAAGGGAAGTTGGGAATACTGGCCAGTTTATTATTTTTTGCGCTGTCGGACACTGGAGTAAAAACACCTCTATCCGAAACCTCACATCCCGAGTTAGTTATTGGAGCCCAGATATTCAATGTGCTGCCTTTCATCGAAACCACAAAATTGACTCCTCTCGCAAACAATACATTCTCTTGTGTAACTGGGATATTGGAAGTAATGTAAAACCAGCCTTCATAGAAGTATCGAGTCGATGCCGGCCCATCCAACGCCCCGGCGGATATCGTTGATTGCGGGTTTAATGATTTGGCATCTTGAATCAAATAATCCAAACTAAAGGTCATCGACGCTAAATAAAATGCGATTATGATAACAATTGCAAGAAAAAGTATAAGAACCCAGTTCATAATATATACAGTATCTTAGCATTTTTTTGACTCTGTGTAGTTCTAGTTCTATGCGGAGTTCTGGTCATAGATAGGTGGATTATTATACCGTTTAAAATTGTATTCTCCGGCGACCTCAATCGGCATCAGAGAACGGTTATGGTATTTCACATTGCAAATCGCACCCATTAAACCACCATTTGTTTCTGTATTGTCTCCCCAACCGACTTGAATGACGTCGGCAATGTCAAACGATGGATAGGATTTCGAATCGAGCTCCGCACTTTGCACTAAATTGCCATTCAAGAACAAATCCACGCTGGATTCGGTATAATTAATAACTAAATGGTTCCATGCCTGAGCAATTATCTGGACGGACATACTCGGATATTTGCCGTTCTTATCGGCGACATTACTCACATACACAATGCATTGGTCTGGTTTTCCGCCATCCACATCATTAAAATAGGCCACGCGTGGATGGCCGGTGTTTGACCCCGACCGAATGCCATACCTAAATATATCCGTCTCTTTGGAATACGCCGCGTAAGATGGCGGCTGTTGATTTACATAGACCCACATCGATACAGCGAAATTGTGTCGGAACTGGTCATCTTCGTGTCCGGGGTTGTTTATATCTTTCGGCGGCAAGACCAAATCTTGTGCGACGGCAATGGTAGTGGATTGTGTAAGGAAAACCGGTTTATTGAGAAGCACCTTCATATTCGACGGGACAGATAAGCGGAATAGTTTCGGCAAATACAAATACGCCAATATGACGAAGATTTCCAACACGAATAACACGACCACCATCTTTGGCGAATTCTTGAGTTCGACGAACAATATTTCTAGCAAATCAATCAGCAGACACGGCAAATAAAACAGCAATTTCAATACGAATCCGCCCCATCCTCTCAAATTAATGATATAGCGGACAAAGATTCGGTAGATAATTGCAAGGCCCACTATTAAAGCTAAAATGCCGATGAAATTGAGCCCGTAGGTTATCAATGATACCGATGCCGGATTCAGAACCCGATAGAACATATAAATCGAGAGGATTAGAATTGCCGCCAACACTCCGTAGAAAAACATGCCATTCGCGTCTAATGGTTTGCTAAACACCGGCGATATGAGAAACGCGCCGATTATGATTGGCAAAACGGCGATAATCAAATACGAGTAAAATTCGCCGGTTTTCGATTTCGGGTCGAAAGAGGCTTTGTAGATAACTGCCCCCGCAATAGCTAAACCTACCAATGCAATGACATACTTTTTCAAATAGGACTGGACTTCGGCGTCCTTTAAATTTGGAATCATCCCCGAATTCAATAATTCATCTACAATCGATGATGGCATAACAAATTGGGATTTGACGTTTCGAACGAAAAGTATATATTCTCTTTCGAGGATATTATCCACTGAGGAGCAGTAATAATACTATCTATGGTGCAAAAAATAATATAAACGCCGACAAAGGATTATTTTGTATCAGCCGACAACACATAAAATGCTTATTATCGACGCGTTTCCGTTCTACAATGAGTTGAATATGTTGAATTACAGATTGAATGTGTTGGACCGATTCGTCGATTATTTCGTGTTGGTCGAATCCACTTATACTCACAGCGGCGTTCCGAAACCTCTCTATTTCCAAGAGGCGAAATCGCGTTTCGCGCCCTTCTTGCACAAAATCATTCATGTTGTTATGGACGATTTCCCGCATAAAGAACCCGTGAAAGATGGCCGGCAATGGAAGAATGAGGTGTTCCAGCGCGAGGTGGGGGTGGTTCGCGGGTTAGACCGCATTCCGAATCTGAGCGAAGACGATTTTGTAGTGCATTCCGATTTGGATGAAATCGTGAATCCGAATGTGCTTAAATTTGTGCGAGAGGGCAAGATTGCACACGATTGCAACACATTGGATATGGATATGTATTATTACAATTTGACGTCTTATGTTGCTCAATGGCGATTTCCCGCCATCGTCAAAGTGCGCCAAGCAAGAAAGAGTTCGTGTAGGGCAATTGGCGGCGTGAATATCATACCGAACGCTGGATGGCATATGAGCTATTTCGGCGACGCGGATTTCGTGCAGAATAAAATCCGGCATTTCGCGCATCAAGAATTCAACACGCCGGATATAACAAACCGCGACCGGATTGACGAAGCTATTCGGACCGGGAAAGATTTGTATGGTCGCGGCGAAATCCAAATACAGCGCATTCCTCTGCGCGAAAACGGACGACTCCCCCCGCGGCTCGATTTATTGGCACAGTTTTGTGTAGAGA
>RHAI01000112.1 GCA_010028705.1 bacterium | reverse complement strand
TGCTGGTGACGACCACGGTCGTTGCCGATTACATTGTGGCGGCTAAAGATTTGAGTCAGGGTCATATCATTACCTCCCAGGATGTCGTGACTCGACGGGGTGACATTAGCACATTTACCTCCCACGGTGTCGGCGTAGTGGACCGTGTTTTAAATCGAGAGTTGAAGATTCCTTTGGGGAATGGCAATCTGGTTACTACATTGATGATCCGTGACGTCCCAGACATCCATCGTGGGGATACGGTTTGGGTAGACTATCGTAATTCGGGAATCCTGTTGAAGGTTCCTGGCGAATCACTCAGTGATGGCCAGCGTGGTGATAAGGTGCGTGTGCGTTTAAAGTTGGATTCACATAAAGTATTGGAGGGTAAAATTGTTGACTCGTCTACAGTCCGTATTATTGCTGCTCATTAGTCTTCTTGTGGGGGCGTCTGTACCCATGGTGGCGGATTCACTTTGGGATGCCGGCAGAGGGAATTTATATAGTGCGGATCGAAAAAGTCCACGAGTAGGGGATGTCATTACGATATTAGTATCAGAACAATCGTCGGCCCAGCAGGAAGCGTCTACTCGTACATCTAAAGAGTCGGGAATTGGTCTCGATCTTGAGTCCAGTTGGGATCAAGTCGCAAACTTGTTAGGTTCGGAGACCATTCGGAAGACGTTTTCAGGAAAATTAAAGGGTAACGATGATTATTTGGGGTCAGGACAGACCACGCGAAAGAGCACTGTCCGTGCGATGGTCACTGCTGTGATAACGGAAATTTTGGAAAATGGAAATGTCTACGTCGTGGGTGAGCACAAAGTTAAAGTCAATAGCGAAATGGAGACTATTCGAGTGTCCGGAATTATTCGTCCATCGGATATATCTGCGGCTAATACCGTTGATTCGTATAAGATTGCAAAGGCGGAAGTGTCGGTTAACGGAGCGGGAGTTGTTGGGGCTAAACAAAGTCCCGGCGTACTTACTAAAATGCTGAATTGGTTATTCTAATGAAATACAACTCAATAAATGTGATATTAGGTCTCGCTTTAATCACCTCAAGTGTGTTTGCTGATGCTCTTCCCGTTCGAATGAAAGACGTGGGGAAAATGTTCGAGGCCCGCGAAAATCAGTTGGTAGGTTATGGTCTTGTTGTAGGGCTTCGGGGAACCGGCGATAGCCGTCAAACCAGTTTCACTGAGTCGTCGTTGACGAATGTACTTCGGAAGATGGGAGTCGCTTCAAGCTCTCAGTCGTATGGTTCCCGAAATGTGGCCTCGGTAATGGTGACCGCATCATTGCCGCCATTTGTGCGTAAAGGTCAACGGATCCCGGTCACGGTTTCCTCCCTTGGGGATGCCACGAGTTTATCTGGGGGCACTTTAGTTATTACACCGTTGTTGGGTCCAGATATGAATGTTTACGCCGTCGCCCAGGGTAACGTGTTGGTGGGAGGTTTGAATGAAACGTCGGCTCAATCGCGCTATGCACGTAATCAATCGAATTCTGGTACCGTTCCAGGAGGGGCTATTGTTGAGGATGAAGTTCCGGTGACGATGTCGGATCTTCACCATATTACATTCGTCCTGGATAGCCCAAATTTTGTTACCGCTGCACGTGCGATTCAGGCCCTTCAGGGTGCTGGTTTCAAGGGAGCAAAGGCTATTGATGCGGCGATGATCAAAATCCCATTATCGGATCTTGATTCGACGGACTTGGTATCAGCGATTGCGCAAATTGAGAACATTTCATTTACCCCGGATTCATCAGGGAAAGTGGTCATTGATTCTCGTTCGGGTACAATTGTTATTGGGGAAATGGTTCGGTTAGCCCCGGTCGCGTTAACATACGGCAATATTTCTGTACGAGTTACCGAATCAACTGGGGGGGCGGCAGTCGCGCCAGCTGGAGCTGGGCAACAGGCGGCAGCTCCCGATGCTATTCGGGTTGAAGAGCCTGATAATAAATTCATTTATTTGAATCCGTCCTCGACTCTGTCGAGTTTGGTGAACTCCCTGAACGAAATTGGCGCATCCCCACGAGATATGATTTCCATAATTCAAGCATTGAAGGAGTCGGGCTCTTTGGTTGCCGATGTTGAAGTTATTTAGTTGTGTGGTGCTCCTTTCCCTAGTTTTAACACATTCACTACTGGCTCTAACAGAGTTGGATATGCTGCTGGATGTTACCGAGTCGCAGGAGGCTAAACACGATCCGGCACGCCATGATGACGAAAAATCTATTGAAAATATTCAAAATTTTTTTCTTCAGAAGGTATTTTTTGAGCCGATGGCCGAAACCTCCAAGGAGCTTGATCCTGAGCCCGATAATGACGACAATGCCATGGGTGGGTTTGGATCTGAAAAAGAAATGAATATGTCGATGATGAATCGGTTGTTATCCAAAAAATTATCCGAGCGGGATTTTCTGGGTTTAAAACGTCGCTATTTGAAACGTAATGTCCAAGCTGTACCGATCGTCGAACTGTCTCCGACAATGGTCGCCCCCCCGTACACTATCGGACGAATGATCGATTAGGGAAAGATTTTGGCTGAGAATTTTCGTCCCATTGATCTAGAAAAAATGCAGTATCGCGAATCGCAATCTGATAAACGCTTGCCGCCCCTCAATGATGCCTTTGTCTTAGATCATCAACCGATGATTGAATCGATTGCATCGTCAATATTTAATCGATCAAAATTACCGGTCGGAGTTGATTACGAGGATTTGGTGAGTTGGGGAGGCGAGGGGCTAATAAAAGCGTATAATAATTATAAAACTGACCGCGGAACTATATTTAAAACCTACGCTTACTATCGTGTTCGCGGGGAAATATATGACCGGATTCGAGCGGAGTGGACCTATCGAAATCCGACCGATTACGCGGACCAACGGAAACGTATTCAGGAGCGCATTGCCGATGTGGTTGAGGAAGCATTAGATCATTCCGAAGGTCTCAAGGCGATCCAATTAGAGGAACGAATGAATAGTCTTATTATTGATTCGGCCGTTGTATATT
>RHAI01000111.1 GCA_010028705.1 bacterium | reverse complement strand
GGCGGGCGAGAAGGGCGCGGCCATTAATAATTTGGCGGCGATTATTTCAAGTGCAAGGAGTGGGATGGTAGATGCGGGTATGAAGATGGTGGGGGATGGTTTGCAGTCTCTTGGTTTAATGGCGCAGAGTGTACCGGATCCGGTTTATGATGTCGCAAATGTTGCTCTTGGTGTTGGTGAGGTTGCGGCCTATGGGACTGGAGTTGGGGCGGCTCCTCTGTCTGCAGCGAATATTATTATAAATTCTGGGTCATTGTATAAAACTTACAAAAACGAAGGGTTTTCTAGAAATTTTAAAATCCAAACCGCACTAGCAGCTGCAGGCCCTATAGCGGGGCGTTTTGGGAAAGGAGCTGGTTTAGTTGTTGGAGGTGTTTCAAATAGAGCCAGCGTAATTTATGGCAATCTGAATAGATAGGGATCTCTCATGATTTCAATACTGGTTGGGTTAGTTTTTTTAATAACTGTAAGTATATTGCTTTTTTCTGCATTTTTTATTTTGTCAAAAATAAAATGGGCGCATTTAACATCAAATGAGCGCTCTCAGCTGATTTCCTTATCATTTCCAATTTTTATTTTGTCTGTTTTTTCAATTAAAATTTTGTCAAATCCATTGTTTCTTCAGGCTGATCTCTGTTTTATGTTCTCATTTTTATTTGGGACTATGTGGGGAGTTTCAAATATACAAAGGAAGTTTTTTTTTGATAATCCGTCAAGATGGACATTGTTATTACGCCCTTTTGAGCATTATGTCTCTGTTTTTTTTCTTGTCGCTGCATTGGTTCTTTTATGTGTAGGGTTTGTTATATGAAAGTCATTGGAATCGTCCGCCACAATCTGGGGCATATTCGTATGTTTATCGATATCTTGCAGAGTATGGAAATGCAAAGATTGGCTATTAAGTCGAGATATATTTGGCTTTTTCTTCTAGGTATCGCTTCTTTAGCAATAGGGAATATCTGGACAGCTGACCGTGAAATGAAGTTCTTAGATTCGATCGAATTGAATCATCAAGAATATATTTTAGTGTCTCGAAAGACTGCGTTTGTTCCCGGGTATGAAATGGGAGTGCTTAACCGGAAGTGCGAATGGGAACAAACGTTTTACAATAGTCGGTCGCCTATTTTAAGTGCGGCGGTGGATCGAGAAAAAAAACGAATTTTTTTTTCCACTAACTTACCTGACCTAAACGGCACGGCGGTGCAAATATTCGATATTGCCACTCAAAAGTCGACAACAGTCGGGTATTGGAGAGATTATTTTGTGCGATTGTGTGATGTAGAGCCTGTTTCTGGAAAAGTGATTGCGATTTTTACCAAAATTGTTGATACAAAAACGGTCTTCGTCGGTAAAACCTTATCATCTCGAGCTTCCGAGATCCGAGTCGTGACAGCAGGAGGCGACTCTTTTGTACTCGAAAACATAAGGAGGCTAAACGATTGTTATGTTCAGAATGCTGTTTGGTTTGGAGACGGAAATTATGTGGTGAACGTCCGCGATTGGGAGCATGACTTGAGTCGAATTTGGGATCATTCGGGTACCTTTAATTTCGATGTTAAAGGGGAGGTCAGCCTATTAGGCGTGATCCGTCAGAAGGTATACGGTATTAGGAAAAACAAAGGAGTGGTCGACATTGTAGCAATCGATCATGGCAAGCTAAGAATCGTTCGATCGTTTTCAAAATCAAATATAGAGTTTTTTGATATTCTGGATCGTTCAGTCCCGGTGTTGATGGTGTTAAATAAGGCGGCAGATGGCACATACGTATTTAATAAGATCGATCCATAGTCCTATTTGATTTTTCAGGAAAAGTTGAAAATCAAGTGTCGAAGAGATTAATAGCCCGTTCACGGTTTTTTGTAGCGCTGATTATTAAAAACAGCCTTGCGCTGAGTAAGCCAAAATTTACTTTTGGCTAACGTGTTTCGTCCGGGCGAAGCAACGGCCAAACAAATCAGTTTCGATTCGCACCGACAAAGCCGGTGTGGAGCAGACCTTTTATTTCATTAACAACGCTCAGGGCACCCCCGTCCTTATTCTAGACCAGGCGGGGCAGGTGGTATCGAAGATTAATGTGTCAGCCATGAGCTTAAGGGAGTTCAAATTTACTTTGAACGACTGTGTTTCGTCCGGTGCGCGATTTGAAGAATCGAGAGAGGCGAAACGACATGAAATTGGTTGGGGGAACCCCAACCCGGTCATGTTTGGCGACGAACATTAGATAAATTTCACGGGAAAAAAATGTGATCCAGAAACAGGTCTCTACTACTTCAACCAGCGCTACTACGACCCCAAGATCGGGCGATTCCTCACCGAGGATCCGGCCGGCCAAGCGTTTAACCCATATTTTTACGCCAGCAACAATCCGCTCATGTATGTGGATCCGGATGGCAAGTTTTTCCACCTTTTAATTCCGATTATTTTTCAGGCTTTGAAGGTTGCAGTAATTGAAGGAGCGAAAGCTGCTGTCATCAACGCGGGGACGCAGTTGATATTTACTGGAAAAATAAATCCCGACAGGGTCTGGCGAAGCTTCTTAACCGCTGGAGCTACCGCGGGCATCATTGGCAGTGGCCCATTCGCACCAGGTGGAAATACACCTTGGGATTACGCACTTGCGTCAGGATTAAATAGCGGCTTACGTAACGTTGTATCAAATTGGGCCGCTGGAAAAAGCGGGAATGTTGTTCAGCAATTTTCTGATGGATTTGTATTGGGGGCGGCTTGTGGAGTGGCAAAATGGGGGTTCCGAAATATGATTGGCAACAAAGGCCGGGATGAGTATTCGTTAAAATCGGGAGTGGGTGTTGCCGGCCAAGATGGATTGCCTACAAAGGCAGACGCCGCGACCCCTGTTATGACTGGCGCAAACAATATTGGAATCGACGTAGGATCGGCCGTTCCCGCCGGAATGGAATGGTTCGTGGAAGGTGGGTGGGTCAGTGAGTAGTGCATTAAATTGGATTCCCGGGATGAACGCCGTCTCTTTTTTCCATGATACCTGGACGTATGGAGAAAATAATTTGTTTAC